>JABFVX010000306.1 GCA_013362555.1 Mycobacteriaceae bacterium | reverse complement strand
ACCGGCAGCAGCGCGGTGCCCGCGGTGATCGGACTGAACCCCGCAACCACCTGCAAATCGACCACGAGCAGGAAGAACAGCACGCTCATCGCACCATAGACCAGGAAAGTCACCGCGTTGATCGCCGAAAATTGGGACGAGCGGAAGATGTCGAGCGGCAGCATTGCGGGCGTCTCCGAATCGCGTTGTGTGCGATGCCATTCCACCGCACCGAACAACGCGGCCGCGGCCAGGCCCGCGATGCCCGCCACGACGCCTGCCGACCCGCCGTCCGGCAGGGCGGTCAGCGCATAGGTGATGCCCGCCAGGCCGATCGCCGCGAGCGTCCCGCCGAGAATGTCGAATCGCCCGTGCGCCTGGGGATCTTGCGTTTCCGGGACATGCCGGACCGCGATGGCGATCACCACCGCCGCCAGCGGCAGGTTCAGCAGGAAGACCCACCGCCAGCTCACCGACTCCACCAGCCAGCCGCCCAGGAAGGGCCCCACCGCGCCTGCGACGCCGCCGAGCCCGGACCACGCGCCGACCGCGCGCGCCCGGTCCTCCGCGACGAAGGTCGCCTGCAGGATCGCCAGCGAGCCCGGCATCAGCAATGCTCCGCCGACGCCCTGCAAAGCCCTTGCCGCGATGAGGATTTCAATGTCAGGGGCGAATCCGCAGATCGCCGAAGCGACCGCGAACCAGACGACTCCGATCGTGAACACCCGCCGCCGCCCGTACCGGTCCCCGAGCGCCCCGCCGAGCAGAATGAATCCCGCCAAGGTCAGCGCATAGGCGTTCACCGTCCACTGGAGACCCGCGACGGACGCGCCGAACTCGTCGGCCAGCCGGGGCAGCGCCACGTTGACGACGGTCCCGTCGAGCATCGCCATGCCCGAGCCGAGCACCGCCGCCGCCAGCACCCACCGTCCCCTGGCCTCGGAGAACCGAACCGCAGTATCCATCCCCACATCCTGACACCACCCGGCCCGCGAGCCTCCGGAATGCCCGGTGAAATGCAGCGAGCAGTACACGGGCCGTTCTGGAGGTCGCTGCGGGTGTCGTGGTAGACAGTCGGGGTGAACGGCGTTCTCGCGGCAGAGCGGGCCCAGGTGGCGAGTGCGTGCGTACGGCTGGCGGCTGCCGGACTATTCATCGGGACTGCAGGCAACGTCAGTGTGCGCGGCGCCGGGGAGCACGCGGAACTGGTGGCGGTGACGGCGACCGGCGCGGTCCTGGCCGACATCACCGCCGACGAGGTGAGCGTGGTGACGCTCGACGGCGCACATGTGGCGGGCGACTTCGCGGCGACGTCGGAGCTGGAGCTGCACCTGGGGGTATACCGGCGCTTCGGCAGCGGCGCGGCCGTGCACACCCACGCCCCGAAATCCACTGCGGCAGCGTGTGTCCTGGACGAGTTGCCGGTGATCCACTATCAGCAGCTGCTGCTGGGCGGGGCGACGCCGGTCATCGAGTTCCACGCTTTCGGCACCCACGATCTGGCCGAGGCGGTGCTGCGCGGGCTGGCCGGGAAGCAGGCGGCGCTGCTCGCCAACCACGGCTCGGTCGCCCACGGGCCCACCCTCGGGGCCGCGATCGAGCATGCACTGCTGCTGGAATGGGCGTGCGGACTCTACCTCGACGCGTCGCGACTCGGCACGCCGCGCGCCCTCACCGAACAGCAGCAGCTCGCCGTGGTGCAAGCGGCGCTGAAACGCGGGTACGGCAGGACCAAACCTAGTGCGGGGAGCCAACCGAAGGGCATCGGACTTCTCCGTGATCGCCATGGGCGTGCACGTGCTTGACGTACTGGTCCGACCGGTCGAGGCCATCCCGCCGGGCCAGGAGACGGCCCTGGTCTCCGACCTGCGGCTGACCGCGGCAGGCACGGCGGGCGGCACCGCCCTCACCCTGGCGAAACTCGGCGCCTCCGTCCGCAGCGCGGGCGCGCTCGGCGCGGACGCCGCAGGTGACCTGCTGGTCACTCTATTGCAGCGCGCCGGAATCGACACCGCGATGCTGGTGCGCAAGGACGGCGTGCCGACGTCGGCCTCGGTGCTGCCGATCCGCCCCAACGGGGAACGGCCGAGCCTGCACCTGCTCGGCGCGAACCCGTTCTACGGCCCGGACGATGTGGACTTCGCCGCCGTCGCCGCCGCCGACCACCTGCACCTCGGGGCGCCGGAGTTGATCGGCGCGGACAACGCCGCCCGAATCCTGCGCTACGCCAAGGACAGTGGCCTCACGACGTCGGTCGATCTGATCGCGCCGGGATCGCTCGGCTCGATGGACTCGATCGCCGCGGCCCTCCCCTACGTCGACTACCTGCTGCCCAACGAAGATCAAGTGGTCGGCTTCACCGACGCCGCCGATCTTGCCCGCGGATGCCAGGCGCTGCTGGAGGCAGGCGTCGGACTGCTGGCCGTGACTCGCGGCGCGGACGGCGCCGTAGTGGTCGACCGCGACAGCACGGTCGCGGTCCCGGCCTTCGCCGTCGACGTAGTCGACACCACCGGCTGCGGCGACGCCTTCTCCGCGGGTTTCATCGTCGGCATGGCTCTCGGCCGGACGCCCCGCGCGGCCGCCGTGCTCGGCAGCGCGGCCGCGGCTCTCGTCGCGGGCGGCCTCGGCAGCGACCACGGCGACTTCGACCTCTCCGCCGCCGACGCCTTCGCCGCCACCTGACGGCCCTCTGCCGTTCACTGATTCCAGAATGACCCGTGACGTGCGCTGGACGCACGTCACGGGTCATTCTGGAATCAGTGAACGGCTGGTCGCGGATAACCCGGTGGGCGGAGCCGGGGTGGTTCTGGCAGGATGGTCGGCAAGGGGGTCGGAGGTCCCGGCGCCCTGGTGTACCGGGATGGTGTTGGGTGTTGCCGAGATCGGATTCCAGCGGCAGCACGCCGCTACCGCACTCCCCCGCGTCCGCGCCCGACCGCGTCGAAACGGATCTGGGCGCGGTGGCGGCGGTGACCGATCGCGGCAAGCGCCACGTCGACAATGAAGACGCCGTCGCCCT
>JABFVX010000346.1 GCA_013362555.1 Mycobacteriaceae bacterium | reverse complement strand
AGGGGAATGCAGTGGGTTTAGCTGGGTGCAAGGGCCGGGCGCAGCCGGACGGGGATCGAGATTTCGCGGTCGGAGTCGATGGCCCGTTCGCACCGCACGGCAAGATCGCGCCGGTCGGTTCCCGGACGCTGCAACGGCAGCAGGATCACCTCTGCTACGAGACCTTTCGTCCGCAGGATTCGGCCGATGGAGGCCACCAGCGAGTCGTCGCCGACGAATCCCGGCACGGTGCTGAGCTTGACCCCAGCGTCCAGATAGCGCAGCCGCACCGGCTGCACCGGCGTGCCCGTGTCCACAGCCGATTGGAAGAGCGCGGGCCGCATGCGCCCCGTCGAGCGGCCGCACCACGTGGTGCCTTCGGGGAACACCGCGACCCGCTCGCCTGCCCGCAGCCGCGCACCCACCTCGCTCACTACGGCGGGCAACTCGCGCAGTCGTTCCCGCACAATCGGGATGACGCGCATCCGGCGGGCCAGCCTGCCCACCACCGGCCACTGCGTCATGTCCGCGCGGGCCACGAAACCTACCGGTTGCACTGCCGCCAGCACCACTACATCGAGCCAGGACACGTGCCCGGCGACTACGAGCACGCCGACTCCGGGCGGGGCATACCTGCCGCCGCCGCCCGGCCTGTGGTCACGCACCCGCAGCCGAACTCCGCAACAGCGCACCGCCGCCCGGGCAAACCCGCGCTGCACCCCGGCCCGCCCGGAGCGCGGCGTCGCGACATTCACGATCGGGAATGCCGCCAGTAGCGCGAACATACTGAGCACCCGCCATACCGCGGTGACGAAGGTGACCGTGGATGTGCGGTCGATACAACGGGTTCCACACGGACTGACCGGCACCCACTGATGCGCGGCAGTCATCTGGCCGCCATCGCCGTGCGGGCGTCCGCGCTCGCCGTGCTTCGCGGTGTCAGGCACTCCGCTGCTCCGGCTGGAAGCTCGCCGCGGCGGCAGCCTGAAGCCGGTCCAGGTACCTCTTGTTGGCGTGCTTGCGACCGAGCAGCGCAACGAAATCGGCTACGGCGAAAGCCGGATCGTGGGCGGGCTCGCCGCAGATCTGCGCGCCCAAGCGCAGATAGCCGCGCAGAAGCGGCGGCAGCGCCGGGCGCGGCGCGGCGTCCAGCTCGTCCAACGGCCGCCCGGCTACCGTCACCGGGCGGTGCGGCCGCGCCCGCCGCTGCGGCGGCGTAGCGTGCTTGGCCAGCAACAGATCGCGCACTCCACGGACGTTCACGCCTTCCGGGTCGCCGGGCGCTGCTTGCATGGGGACTGACACGCAGCCCATCACCCAGTCGTACCCGGTGAGGTCGAGGTAGTGCAGAATACCCGCCCACATCAGCCCGAGGACCGAGCCGTTGCGGTGCTCCGTCAGCACACACGCCCGGCCCATTTCCACCGTGCCCATAGCCGCCGCGTCCAGCGCCGCGATATCGAATTCCGTTGCCGTGTAATACCCGACCCGGGCAGCCACGTCCGGTGCGAGCATGCGGTAGCACCCGACGAACTCGCCGGTGCGGTCGTCTCGGACGAGCAGGTGGTCGCAGTGCTCATCGAAGCGGTCGGCATCCAGCCCGCTGCCGTCGTCGGGGACGGTGAACCCCGGTTCGGCCGCGAAGACGGCGTAGCGCAGTCGCTGCGCCGCGATCCGGTGTTCCGCGTCGGCGGACACCACCAGGGAGTACTGCGGACCGACCGCGGCCGCGGAGCGGGCGCCGACCGGTGCGGACAGAACGGACGCGATTGTCATGCCCCTTGGATAACTGCCCGGAACGGCTCTCCGGCGACGCCCGCGTGACCCGACGATGCCGGTTCGGTGAACGCGTGATACGCACCACAAATAGACATCCGCCGTTCATCTCCCCGCCCTCCAGAATGACCCGTGACGTGCAGCTAACGCACTTCATGGGTCATTCTGGAGGTAAGGGAACGCGGTTCAGCTCCTGTCGGCGGAGAACCACTCCCGGTCGTTCCAGCGCACCGGCGCGGCGCCGACGGGTCCGAAGGCGATGTGCGGATCGTTGCTGTGCACCAAGCCGAGCAGGCGCCGCCCGCTGGTGGCCGCGTTGCGCGCCTGGCACGAAATGATGTCGAGGAGGGCATGGGCCTCGTAAGGACATTCGGCGGCGAAGTGGTCGTAGTCCGCGAGACCGATCGCGAGCCTGCCGCCGCCGTGGCGGTCGTGCGACGCGTGGCAGGCGACGTCGCCGAGGCACTCATTCAACGCGTCCAGGTTGCGGCCGTAGTAGCCGGGAAAGGCCAACGCGGCGGCGATGTCGCGGTGCATGTCCTTGGCGGTGTGCCAGAATCCGGCCTCCACCCGCAGCACCCGGTATCCCGTCGCCGCCAGGTCTGCCAGAACTTCGCCGAACAAGTCGCGCCGCCAGAAGAGCGTGACGAAACTGCCGCCCCACAGCCCGTAGTCGGGCCGGTCGGCCGCGTCGCCGCGACCGGCGGCGCACTCGGACCGAAAACGGGCCAGCAGCCGCAGGAACTCGTCGATCGCGGCGTCCACCGTCGTTGCACGCCGCTCGATTTCCGCCGCCCAGCCATGAGAACCGCGCTGGCCGTAGTGATTCCACAGCCACTGCGCGAACTCCTCGTCCGGCCAGTTGGCTTCGGCGTCGACAGACAGCGCGGCGCGCGCCCGGTTATAGCCGAGCAGCATGGCCTCCACGTCGCGCAACGACACGCCTTCCGGCCCGCGCCGCTGTCGAATGTCAGCGACGAACTCCTCGACCCCGCCCCCGACCCGAATCTGCCCACCGGCCATGCGCGACATCTCCCCTGACGACATGCCTAGACCGTACGATACAAGGCGCACTACATGTAGTCGGGCACGCAGGCGGCCTCCAGCGTGGCCCATGGAGTGCGTTGGACGCACCTCATGGGTCGTTCTGGACGGTCTCGCATGCGCTCTACCATTCACGTCATGGCATTTCCCGCGACGCGCATGCTGGTGTTGGCCATTGTGCGGATACTGCAGCCGGTGCACGGCTACGACGTTCGGCGCGAGTTGCTGTCGTGGCATGCCGACGAATGGGCCAACGTCAAGCCCGGATCCATCTACGGCGCGCTCAAGACGCTGCAGCGCGACGGCCTGATCGCGGTCGACGGCGTCGGGCAGGACGGGGCCCGGCCGGAGCGCACCACCTACCGGCTCACGTCGGAGGGCGAGAAACAGTTCAGCGGGATGCTTCGCGACTCACTGTGGTCGGTGGAGCAGCCGAAGCATCCCTATTTCACGACAGTCTCGCTGTTTCCGCACGCGTCGCGCGACGACGTGGTGGCCGCGCTGCGCAGCCGGATCCTGAAGTTCGAGGCCGATCTCGTCTTCCTGGAGCGCGACCAGGCGCGGATTCTCGCGGGCAGCGGCGATCCGGCCGAGACCGAGCCGCACCACGTCGCCGACGCCATCCGGCTGCGGGCCGAGCATGTGCAGGCCGACCTGCGGTGGACCCAGAAGACGCTGGAGCGTATCGAAAGCGGCGAGCTCGACGTATGGTCCGATGAACGTATGATCAAACCCGAATAGTAAAGCTTGACTATTCAAGACACCCTGCCTACCGTAGGCGGGGTGGAAACCATGGCTGCAGTTCCCAGCCACACCGCCACTTCGGTTATCCGAGTGCGCGGCCTGGCACGGACCTTCCAAACCAAGACCGGCCCTGTGGAGGCGGTCACCGGCATTGATTTCGACGTCGCGGACGGCGAAATCATCGGCCTGCTCGGACCGAACGGAGCAGGCAAAACGACCACCCTGCGGATGATCAGCACCTTGCTGGCGCCGACGGCGGGCGAGGCCACCGTGGTCGACGCCGACCTGCGCACCGAACCGCGCACCGTGCGCTCGCGCATCGGCTACGTCGCCCAGGGCCGAATGACCAACGACAACGACCTCGTCGTTGACGAACTGATCTTGCAGGCAAGGCTTTTCGGGCTGAGCGCGGCCGCGGCGGCCCGCAACGCGGAGGAGCTCATGGCGGCGCTCGACCTCGACGGCCTGGCCCGGCGCAAATGCAGCGAGCTGTCCGGCGGGCAGCGCCGCCGCGTCGACATCGCGCTCGGCCTGGTGCACGGCCCGAAGTTGATCTATCTCGACGAGCCAACGACCGGCCTGGACCCGCAGAGCCGGGCCAACCTGTGGGTGCACATCCGGCGGTTGCGCGAGCGCGGCACCACGATCGTGCTCACCACGCACTACCTCGAAGAGGCCGACGCACTCTGCGACCGGATCCTGGTGATGGACCACGGCGGCATCGTGGCCGAGGGCAGCCCGGACGAGCTCAAGCGGCGCATCTCCGGCGACGTCATCAGCCTCGAAATCGACCGCGAGCAAGCCGAATTGGCGCTGACGATCGCCCGCGAGACACTGGACGTGCGCTCCGGGATGCACACCGACGGCGAATCCGGCCGCACCGGAACATCATTGGTGCACCTCACCGTGGAGCACGGTGACGCCGCCGTGGTTCCGCTGCTGCGCGCCCTCGAGGAACGCGGCGTCAAGGCGGGCTCGCTCACCGTGAAGCGCCCCAGCCTGGACGACGTGTTCCTCACCGTCACCGGACGCTCGCTGCGCGACGCGGTCTGAGTGAGTACTCGCAACCTCCAGGATGAACCGTGATGTGCATCCAATGCACGTCACGGGTCATTCTGGAGGGTTTGCGGCCCAGCCACCCACGTTCTCGCACACGGTCGTCCGGACAATATGCAAGGAGACACAACCGATGAATTTCTTCCGTGACACAGGCTTGATCTTCTGGTCCCAGCTGCGCGCCAACCTGCGCGACCCGCGCTGGGTGATCATCGGGCTCACCCAGCCCGTGTTGTACCTGGTTCTTTTCGGACCGCTGGTCAAAGGCATCGCCGGTTCACTGGGCGCGGGCGCCGACCCGTGGAAGATCCTCACGCCCGCGCTGGTGATTCAGGTGGGGTTGTTCGGTGCGATGTTCGCCGGGTTCGGCATCGTCATGGAGCTGCGCAGCGGCGTGATCGAACGCCAGCGAGTCACCCCGGCCGCCCGCGGCGCCCTCCTGATGGGCCGGGTGCTCAAGGACATGACCGTTTTGATCGTCCAGGCCCTGGTGCTGGTCGGAGTCGCGATGGCGGCCTTCGGTCTGCGACCCGACCCGCTCGGCTTGGCGGCCTCGGTGGTGCTGATCGCGGTGATGGCCGCCGGGTTGGCCTCAGCGTCCTACGCCCTCGGACTGTGGGCGCGCTCGGAGGACACGCTGGCCTCGGTGCTCAATACGATCGCGGTGCCGCTCATGCTGTTGTCGGGCATCCTGCTGCCGATGACGGTCGGCCCCGCCTGGCTGCAGAACCTCGCCAAGGCGAACCCGTTCTCGCACACCGTGAGCGCGGCCCGCGACCTGTTCCGCGGCGACTTCACCACCAACGAGGTCTACCTCGGCAGCGCCCTCACCGTCATCGTGGCCTTGGCCCTCATGACCCTGGGCGCCCGCAGCTTCGCCCGCGAAAACGCTTAGACCCCCAGTCCAGAATGGCCCGTGATGTGCGTTGAACGCACGTCACGGGCCATTCTGGACTCAGCTGAAGCAGCGGCGCTAGCCCTTGTGCTTCTTCACCTCAGCGGTGAGCTGGGGGGCGACGTTGAACAGGTCGCCGACGATGCCGTAGTCGGCGATCTCGAAGATGGGCGCCTCTTCGTCCTTGTTGACCGCGACAATGGTCTTCGAGGTCTGCATGCCTGCCCGGTGCTGAATCGCGCCCGAGATGCCGAGCGCGACGTACAGCTGCGGCGAGACCGTCTTGCCGGTCTGGCCGACCTGGAACTGGCCCGGGTAGTAGCCGGAGTCGACAGCCGCACGCGAGGCGCCGACGGCCGCGCCGAGCGAGTCGGCCAGCTCCTCGACCACCTTGAAGTTGTCGGCGCTGCCGACGCCGCGGCCGCCCGAGACCACGATGGTGGCCTCGGTGAGCTCCGGCCGCGCGCCGCCCACGTTCGGCTGGCGCGAGACGATGCGCACGACGCCGTCCTCCTGCGCGGGCACCTCCACCGCGACCTTCTCGCCCGCGCCCGCCTGCGGCGCCGCCTCGACGGCGCCCGGACGCACGGAGATCACCGGCACGTCGCCGGTGGCCTTGGCCTCCACGGTGAACGCGCCGCCGAAGATCGAGTGGGTCGCGCTGCCGTCGTCCTTGACGTCGATGACGTCGACCAGCAGACCGGAGCCGATCCGGGCGGCGAGGCGGCCGGACACCTCCTTGCCCTCGGCGGTGGCCGCCACGAGCACCGCGGCGGGGCTCGCGGACTCGACCAGCGAGGCCAGCACGTCGACCTTCGGGGTCACCAGGTAGTTGTCGACGTCGGCGGACTCGGCGACGTAGATCTTCTCGGCGCCCGCGGCGGCCAGCGCGTCGGACAGCTTGTCGGCGGTCCCCGCCGCGCCCAGCACGACGGCCGACGGCGAGCCCAGGTGGCGGGCGGCGGTGATCAGCTCGGTGCTGACCTTCTTGACCGCGCCTTCGGAGTGCTCGACGAGCACGAGTACTTCAGCCATTTGTCTTAGCTCCTAAGGAGAGTGAGGAAGGTCAGATGATCTTCTGCGCGATGAGGTACTGGGCGGCCTGCACGCCGCCGTCGCCCTCGTCGGCGACCTTCTCGCCCGCCGTGCGCGGCGGCTTCGGGGTCGAAGCCAGCACCTGCGTACCGGCGTTGCCGACGCCCACGGTCGACGGGTCGATGCCCAGGTCAGCCAGGGTGTAGGTGAGGACTTCCTTCTTCTTCGCGGCCATGATGCCCTTGAAGGACGGGAAACGCGGCTCGTTGATCTTCTCGGTCACCGAGACGATCGCGGGCAGTGCGGCCTCCAGTTGGAAGACGCCCTCGTCCGTCTCGCGCTCGCCCTTGACGCTCTGACCGTCGACGGTCAGCTTGCGCAGGTGGGTCAGCTGCGGGATGCCCAAGTACTCCGCGATGATCGCGGGCACCGCGCCCGCGCGGCCGTCGGTCGCCTCGTTGCCCGCGATGACCAGCTCGACACCCTCGATCTGGCCGAGCGCGCCCGCCAGGACCCACGCGGTCTGGACCGCGTCGGAACCGTGGATCGCGGGATCGCTGATGTGGATGGCCTTGTCCGCCCCCATCGACAGCGCCTTGCGAATCGCGTCGCTTGCGCCCTCGGGACCCGCGCAGACCACGGTCACGGTGCTTTCGGACCCTGCCGCCGCTGCGTTCTCCTTGATCAGCAGCGCCTCCTCCACGGCGCGCTCGTTGATCTCGTCGAGCACCTTGTCGGCGGCGTCGCGGTCGAGCGTGAAGTCACCGTCGGTCAGCTTGCGCTCGGACCAGGTGTCAGGAACCTGCTTGATCAATACGACGATGTTCGGCATCGGTCTGCGTCGACCTCCCTAGCTGGGTTTGTGTGATGTTGTCGGGATAGCCACGTGGGCGACTCCGGATGAGATTACCCCACAGTTAGTTACTCGTTAGTAACTTAGCCGACTCGGTCATGTGAAGAATCCCACGCCGAGCCCTTCGGCGCAGTGCCGCCGCCACGACGCACTCCTCCGGAACGACTCTTGACGTGCGCCCAGCGCAACTCGCGGGCCGTGCTGGAGGTCACCAGCTGAACCGGGTCTGGACAGACCCGATAGCCTTCATCGGGTGTGCGAACGCGTATCACTGCCGTTGACTGGTGAGCGAACCGTGCCCGGCATCGCCGAGGAGAACTACTGGTTCCGCCGCCACGAGATCGCCTATGTCCGGATGCTGCCGCGCTGTCGGGACCGCGTCGTGCTCGAAGCCGGGTCCGGCGAAGGCTACGGAGCGGACATGATCGCCGACGTCGCGGCGCGGGTCATCGCCGTCGACTACGACGAGTCGGCCGTCGCGCACGTGCGGGCGTCCTATCCGCGGGTCGAGATGAAGCAGGGCAACCTGGCGGATCTTCCGCTCCCCGACGCCGCGGTGGACGTGGTGGTGAACTTCCAGGTCATCGAGCATCTCTGGGACCAGGGCCAGTTCCTGCGGGAGTGCCTGCGGGTGCTGCGTCCCGGCGGTGAGCTGCTGATCAGCACTCCGAACCGCATCACCTTCTCCCCCGGGCGCGACACGCCGCTCAACCCCTTCCACACCCGCGAACTCAACGCGGCGGAGCTGGACGAACTGCTGGTCGAGGCCGGGTTCACGGTACGCCGCATGGCGGGCGTACACCACGGCCCGCGGCTGGCCGACCTCGACGCCAAGCACGGCGGCTCGATCATCGACGCCCAGATCCAGCGGGCGCTGGCCGGGCAGCCGTGGCCGGCCGAACTCACCGCGGACGTGGCCGCCGTGACCGCCGCGGATTTCGAGCTGATCGACGAGCGGATCGACGCGTCCCTGGACTTGGTGGCGATCGCGAGCAAGCCGTGACGTCCGGCGCCACGCGGGTGCCGGGGATGTTCGCCCTGGTGTTGCATTCGCACCTGCCCTGGCTCGCCAACCACGGCCGCTGGCCGGTGGGCGAGGAGTGGCTCTACCAGTCGTGGGCGGCGTCGTATCTGCCGGTGTTCGGCGTAATGCGGAGGCTGGCCGCGGAGGGCCGCGCCAACCAGCTCACGCTGGGCATGACGCCGGTCCTCGCGGCGCAGCTGGACGACCCGCACTGTCTGGCGGGAATGCACCACTGGCTGGGCAACTGGCAGCTGCGCGCGCACGAGGCGGCGCTCATGCCCGACAAGGACCGCCGGGAGCTCGGCAGGCGCGAGCACCGCGCGTCCGCCGCGGCGCTGGACGACTTCGAGCGGCGCTGGCAGCACGGCGCCTCGCCGCTGCTGCGCGAACTGGTCGACGCGGACACGATCGAGCTGCTCGGCGGGCCCCTCGCGCACCCCTTCCAACCGCTGCTCGACCCGCGCCTGCGACAGTTCTCGCTGGCCGAGGGGCTGGCGGACACCACCCAGCGGCTGGGCCACACCCCGTCGGGCATCTGGGCGCCGGAATGCGGATACGCCCCCGGGATGGAACGCGACTACGACGCGGCCGGGGTGCGCCACTTCATGGTCGACGGGCCGTCGCTGCACGGCGACACCGCGCTCGGCAGGCCGGTCCGCGACGCGGACGTCGTGGCTTTCGGACGTGACCTGCAGGTGAGCTACCGGGTGTGGTCGCCGAAATCCGGCTACCCCGGACACGGGGCATACCGCGACTTCCACACCTACGACCACGGCACCGGGCTCAAGCCGTCCCGGGTCACCGGCCGGTCGGTGGCGCCGCAGGACAAGGCTCCCTACGACCCGGATCTCGCGGCGGCAGCCGTGCGCCGCGACGTCGCCGATTTCGTGACGACGGTGCGAACGCGGCTCTCCGACGAATCCGAGCGGATCGGACGGCCCGCACTGGTGGTCGCCGCCTTCGACACCGAGCTGTACGGGCACTGGTGGCACGAAGGGCCGCAGTGGCTCGAACAAGTGCTGCGGGCGCTGCCGGAGGCGGGCGTCACCGTCGGAACGTTGCAACAAGCGCGCACCGAAGGCTACGTGGGCGAGCCGGTGCCGCTGGCGGCGTCGTCGTGGGGGTCGGGCAAGGACTGGCGGGTGTGGGCAGGCGAGCAGGTCTCAGACCTGGTGGCGCTCAACGAGGAAGTGGTCCGCACCGCCCTGGACACACTGGACAAGGCTCAGGCACAACAGGATTCGCTTGGCCTGCGTGACCGGGCGCTCGATCAGATAGTGCGCGAGGCGATCCTGGCGGTGTCCAGTGACTGGGCCTTCATGGTGAGCAAGGACTCCGCGGCCGGCTATGCTCGCGACCGTGCCCATCTGCATGCACACGCAGTGCGCGAACTTGCGGAGGCGGTGTCGTCCGGCCACTGGGAGCGGGCCCGGGCACTGGCCGCGGGATGGCACGCCGCGGATGGGCTGTTCCCCCAACTCGACGCCCGGCGGATGCCCGCACAGAGCAGTGTGGCGCTCGCCGATGCGACGGCGGGCGCAATGACGAAAACGCCGGGGGCGCAATGAAAGTCCTGATGGTCTCGTGGGAGTATCCGCCCGTCGTCGTCGGCGGGCTCGGAAGGCACGTGCACCACCTGGCCACCGAACTCGCCGCTGCGGGACACGAAGTGGTGGTGCTGTCGCGCAGGCCGACCGGCACCGACCCGCGCACCCACCCGACCGTCGCGCATATCGACGAGGGTGTGCTCGTCGTCGCGGCGGCCGAAGATCCGCCGCATTTCGACTTCGGCGACGACATGACCGCGTGGACGCTCGCCATGGGCCATGCCATGGTGCGGGCCGGGCTGTCGCTGCGCAAACCCGGCATCGGCGACGGCTGGGCCCCGGATGTGGTGCACGCCCACGACTGGCTGGTCGCCCACCCGGCGATCGCACTGGCGGAGTTCTACGATGTGCCTTTGGTTTCCACCATCCACGCCACCGAGGCGGGCAGGCACAGCGGCTGGGTCTCGGGCCACGTCAACCGGCAGGTGCATTCGGTGGAGTGGTGGCTGGCGAACGAATCCGACTGGCTCATAACCTGTTCGGAATCCATGCAGGACGAGGTCACCCGGCTTTACGGGCCGAGCCTGCCGCCGATGACGATGATCCGCAACGGAATCGACGTTTCGGCGTGGACCTTCCGCGAACGCGAACCCCGTTCCGGCCCGGCGAAGCTGCTCTACGTGGGGCGGCTGGAATACGAGAAGGGCATTCAGGACGCCATCGCGGCGCTGCCCCGCATCCGGCGCAGCCACCCGGGCACCACGCTCGCCATCGCGGGCGAGGGTACCCAGCTGCCGTGGCTGCGGGATCTCGCTCGCACGCACCGGGTTTCGCGCTCCGTGACGTTCCTCGGCAAGCTCGACCACAGGGAGCTGCTGGGCTGGCTGCACGGCTCCGACGCCATAGTGCTGCCCAGCCGCTACGAGCCGTTCGGCATCGTCGCCCTGGAGGCTGCGGCCGCGGGCGCCCCGCTCGTCACCTCCACGGCGGGCGGCCTCGGCGACGCCGTCATCGACGGGGTGACCGGGCTGTCCTTCCAGCCCGCCGACATCGCCGGCCTCACCTCGGCCGTCCGAGAACTCCTCGACGACCCGGCCGCCGCGGCCTCCCGGGCCTTGGCCGCCCGCGAGCGCCTGACCGAACAGTTCGACTGGAGCACCGTGGCCGCCGACACCGCCCAGGTCTACCTGGACGCGAAACGCCGGGTCCGCCACCCGCTCCCCCGCCCCGCGATCCCGCTTCGCCCCCTTCCGGACCGCGACCCCACCAACCCGGTCTAGGTGGTCCCGACTCCTACACC
>JABFVX010000549.1 GCA_013362555.1 Mycobacteriaceae bacterium | reverse complement strand
AGGAGCGCTGGCCCGGCCGTTTCCCCTGACGGCCCGACATGAGTGGCGGAGTGGCCCGGCCAATGATCCGCTGGCGGGCCACGACGGCCTCTTTCAGTTGGGCACTGATGGCTGCGATACCAATTGGTTTCTAGTCGTCAATGGGCCCGCGCGGGGCACGGTCTGGTTCATCGACGATGTGGTCGCTTGTCCGGCGCTCGACGGGCGGTCGGGGTTCGCTGCATGGGTGGCTGAGTGGAACGTGGATCCCGCCCCGCTTCGGTGAGGACGTGTGCGTTCTCACCGCCGAACCGCCTCGACGGCGTGTTCGATCTGGTCGCTGGTGAGCCCGCGCGCGTTCCAGGCCAGCGCTGCGATCTCGGCACTGGCAGGATGCGCTCGAGTGCTGGTGATCGCCGGGCCGACGCCTACAAGCGCGACCATCTCTTCGGGTGCGTACCCGCAGAGGTGCGCGAAGGCTGTCACATACTGCGGAGTGATCACGACTCTTCCGCTGCCGAGCATGGCGACGGTCGAGTCATCCACGTACGGCCCGTCACCCACTGCATGCAGTATTCGGGCACACCACGGGCGGATGTTGCGATTCCGAACGAGACGGAGCAGCATGCCGCCGGGCCCGTCCGGATATCCGAACATCGGCATCGGATCCGTCCGGGGCTCTACCGGCAGGGATTGGATCAGTTCGCCGAACTCAACACGCCGTCCGGCGGACATGGTCAGCGCTGTGCGCACAATCTGCCGTACGTCCCACGGCGATGTGGGCCCGGCGGGAGCTAAATCGATCGGGACCTCTAATCCGGCTATGACGAACAAGTCGGCGGCATGGATGCCCAAGGCGGGCCCCAGCCTGCGCAGCATCTCGTCGTTCGGCGTGGATCCGTGGAGCACCTCTCGAAGGTCCGGGTAGGAGATGTCCGTCGTCCGCGCAAGCATCCCCGCCGAGTACTCGACCAGCACACGATGGCGCTGCCACAACAAACGCCACAGTCGCAGACCGAAGGGAGATTGATCGCCCATAGCCGAGAAGGCTACGTCAGCTTGGGCTGCCAGGGAGACGTGCGACAGCGGATGAGGGCCGCCTGGCGGTGCAGTGGACCGGCCGTTGAGCGTCAAGGGGCGATCTTCCGACGCCGCGCCGGTCAGACCGCGACGAGTCCTCGCAGGGCGGTCGCCAAGGACTCGGCGTTCTTCTTGTCCACGCGGGGGAAGGTCAGGCTCACACCGTCGCCGGAGGTGCCGAAGGAGATGCGCAGCAGGCTGACGACGCCCATCTTCGCCTCGGCCAGCGCCAGCTGGTCGCGGGACACCTCGCCGAGCACCTTGCCGCCGGGGCCGCCCAGGAACGTCTGCGACAGAAAGATCATTCGGCGGTCGGTGAGCACGGCGAACTGCTTCTTGCTGGCGGACGTGAGCGCCGCACCGAGTCCTCCGACCGCCTCAAGCAGCAAGCCCTGAGCGGCGACGGTTCCGATCCGGCTGGCGCCGAACTTCCCGACCAGCGCGCGCGTGGCGACCAGCGGCTGCTCGCCCGGGTGCAGGATCGAGGCGACCTGCTCGAACGCGCGAGTCTGAAGCTTGTGGTGCATTGGGGGTCTCCGTTCACGGCCAACCAAGCGTCGATGCCCGGCGTGCCCAAGGTAGTGAGTAACCACCCTCTGACCAGGGCATTTGCCGCCGATTGAGACCCGCATCACAGCAAGATCCGTCGTCGCGGTCAGGCGCTGTGCCCCGCGATCACCTCGTCGATCCGCCGGGCCAGCTCCACGTCCAACG
The DNA here is from genome assembly GCA_013362555.1 of Mycobacteriaceae bacterium. Classification (GTDB taxonomy): domain Bacteria; phylum Actinomycetota; class Actinomycetes; order Mycobacteriales; family Mycobacteriaceae; genus JABFVX01. Next base: position 1,253 of record JABFVX010000549.1, on the reverse strand, counting down.
CGGTCACGGCGTTCTCGGTGTAGGTGACGTTGTGGAAGGTCAAGGTCCGCCAACGAATGTCGATATCCGGATGGTGGTCCATCTCCTCGGCCACCTGCGCCACCGCGTCCACGACCGCGATGGCCAGCGGAAACGACGGCATCTCGACGGTACGCGTGAGGCCCGATCGGTCGCCGTGCCAGTCCGGCAGTTCGCGAAGCCGAGTCTGGATCATGACGTCGTCGAGCGGCGTACGGCTTTCAGCCATGAATCTCACTCTACGACCGGCGCTCGGCAGCCGGACGCGTTTCGCCGCGTACGGGCGGTCCGTGACATCACCTCGTGACAGTCACTCGGGCGTCTGGCTGAAACTGGCCGGTGGTCGGTCTCAGAGGCCGGACGCAGGGTAAAGCCACCATCCGTACCCAGGCACAACGTGGGGGTGGCGTGATGGCGCAGACCATGTCCGGCTTCACCGGTGACCAGTTGCTCGACGGGCGTTATCGGCTGATCGAGCCGATCGGAACCGGCGGTATGTCGACGGTGTGGCGCGCCCGTGACGAGCGGCTCGGCCGGGTGGTGGCCGTGAAGACGCTGGGACGGCGGCTGTTGGCCGATCGGACCGCGCAGCGGCGGCTGGCCGCCGAGGCTCGCACGCTGGCCCGGTTGTCGCATCCGCACATCGCCGTGGTCCACGACTACGGCGTAGCCCGCGTGGCCGGAGGCGTGGTGCCGTACCTCGTCATGGAGGTCGTCGACGGCACACCGCTGGCCACCGTGCTGGCGGAACGGGATCTCGGCTGGCCGGCCGCGGTCGGCGTGTGCGCGCAGGTCGCCTCGGCGGTCGCCGCCGCGCACGCTCGCGGTGTCGTGCATCGCGACATCAGCGCCAACAACGTGTTGCTGGCAGACACCGGGGTGACCGTCATCGACTTCGGTATCAGCGGGTTCGTCGACCAGCCTGCGGACACCGAGACGTTCGGCACTCCGGCGTACACCGCGCCCGAACGTCTCGACGGGGCGCCGGTGCATCCCGCCGCCGACGTGTACGCCCTCGGCGTACTGCTGTATCGATGCTTGACCGGTCGGCTGCCGTGGCCGCCGACGTCGCTGGTCGGACTGCTCTCGGCCCACCGCAATCGAGACCCCCGCCCGCTGCCCGACATCGCCGGGCTGCCGCCGCAGGTCGCCGATATGTGCTTGGCCTGTCTGGAAAAGGATCCCGCCGCCCGGCCCGATGCCGAAACCGTCGCCGAGGTGCTCGCCGCCGCGCT
>JABFVX010000519.1 GCA_013362555.1 Mycobacteriaceae bacterium | reverse complement strand
GTACGAAGTACTCGAGCCTGCCGCCGACCAGCAGCCGGGCAAGACGATAGTCAACCTCTCGTCGGGTTCGCCGGAAGAGACACGCGCGGCAGGGGCGTGGGTTCGTGCACGCGGCGGTCGATTCCTCGCGGGCGGAGTCATGGCCGACAGCGAGGGGGTCGGGGTGAGGACGCCTTTATCTTCTACAGCGGCGAACGCGAGGTGTTCGATGCCTGCATCGAAGCCCTTCGCCCGCTCGGCCGGCCCGAGTACCTGGGTGCGGATGACGGGATCGCGCAGCTCTATTACCAGGCTGTCCTCAGCTGTCCAGGTCGGGCCTGAATCCCGAAACACACCCAATATCTCCACTGCCCGATCGTTGGCACCCGGCCACGCTGGTCGACATCGCCCTCGCTCATCTATGCCAAGATTCGAGGGTGGACCTGACCGACGTCACGGGCGCGATCGCGGCTGCGACTTCGGTCGCCGCATCGTTCGACCTGCCAGCCAACGATGCAATCGTTCTCCACAACTCGAACAAACTGGCACTGCGGCTGACGCCATGCGACGTCTTTGCCCGGGTCGCCCCTGTGGGACAAGAGATTGCACAGTTCGAAGTCGATCTCGCGCAGCGGCTCACCGAGGTCGGATGCCCGGTGTGCCCCTTGGATCCTCGGGTGGACCCGCGTGTGTACACGCACGACGGCTTCGCAGTGACGCTGTGGACCTACTACGAGCCCGTGACACCTCACACCCCACCAGTCGACTACGCCAAGGCGCTGGAGCAACTGCACGCCAGCATGCGCGAGGTCGATGTGCCGAGCCCGAGGTTCACAGACCGGATCACGGAGGCGGAAGAAGTTGTCGCCGAACCGGATCACTCACCGGAGCTCACCGACGCGGACCGCGTGTTCCTCAGCGGCAGGCTGGCAAGCCTGCGACGAGCGATCGACGACCGCGGCGCCGGGGAGCAGCTGCTCCACGGCGAACCGCATCCAGGCAATGTGCTCCGCACGAAGAACGGCCCGTTGTTCATCGACCTCGAGACGTGCTGCCGTGGACCCGTCGAATTCGATCTCGCCCATGTTCCCGAAGCGGTCTGCGAGCACTACCCAAGCGTCGACCAAGGGCTGCTGGACGAGTGCCGGCAGCTCGTTATCGCGATGGTCGCCGCGTGGCGTTGGGAGCGTGGCGACCAGTTTCCGACTGGGAGGTGATTCGGCGAGGACTCCCTGCGCGTGCTGCGCGCGGGTCCTCCTTGGCCGACACTCGACACAGTGACCAGGCGACTGGACGGTCTGTAGAAATCGCCGAAGGTTATGTGAAAGCTGCAAAGAACAGGGTGGAGTAGCGCAGGGCCGGGAACCAGGCCTCGATGCGGTCGAGCCATCACAACAGGACAAACGTTGCCTGATCCGGCACTAGATGCCTTGGAAGGTCTGGCTGCTGTGGTCAGCACCTGCGTCACGGTATGCCCGAACGCCGACGGTGAGAGTGCGGCGGCGTAGCGTGCGGTGAGTGAGTTCTCGCGAGCACGCCCCGTCCAGCACCCGCCCGACCGCCGGGATCTCCGACGCCGGCCCGGCCACGATTGCTGAGATCGAAGCCCTGTTCCGGACAATGGAATCCGCGTTGGAGGCCAAAGACGCAGCAGCCTTCGACCAGCCGTTCACCGAAGACGTAGTTTTCATCACGCCGGCGGGCGCGATCTTCCGCGGCTGGGACGAAATGCACGGCTACCATCGCAAACGCCTGAGTGCCGGCCCCGACGCGCGAGCCCATTTCGAGCTGCTCACCCTACGTCTCCTGACACCCGAACACGCAGTCGTCAACGTCGAGCAAACACTGCGCACCGCAGAATTCTCCGTCGCCAACCGAGGCACCTGGGTCCTGCTCAGGCGCGACAAGGCATGGTGGGTCTGTTCGGTGCACAACACCAATATCGCCGGATCGGTCGAAACCTGACCCGCTGTCGGACACCCGCCGCCGGGTCGCCTCCTCGACTGGTCCACGCGCTCGACCACTCAGCCGTCGCAGGTGACCGGCTCCTGGTCTGTCCGGGAAAATTGCGGCGAACGCGGTGAATTGGAGAGCCTCGTCCGCAGCGGCCCGAGGTGTAAGCGGCTCGATTCGGAATGCTCGATCACGTCCTACCGGACGCGGGCGTAGACGTCCCCGGCGCCGGTTTCTCGAGTCCGACCCGCCCGCCGGATCAGAAGGTCGCCGGCATGGACTCCCAACCGCGCACCGTGGAGGTCGGTGAGAGTGCGGCGTTCGTCGCGTCGGCCTCCCACTCCGGGAAACGCTTCAGGATCTCCTCCAATGCGATCCGGCCCTCCAACCTCGCCAGTGCCGAACCCATGCAGAAATGGGTACCCACGCTGAAGGCCAGATGCGGCTTGCTCTCCCGGTGGATATCGAAAACGTCACCGTCCGGTGCGAATTGCCGGTGGTCGCGGTTGGCGGCACCGATGAGCATCATCATGGCGCTGCCCTCGGGCACCGTCGTACCGTGGAAGTCGATATCCCGGGTGACGTATCGCGCGACATGCGGCGCCGGTGGTTCGTAGCGCAGCAGTTCCTCGATGGCGGCCGGTATCAGCGCCGGGTTGCGCACGAGTTCGCGGCGCTGGTCGGGGTGCTCGGAGAGGACCTTGCCCGCCCAGCCGATGAGCCGGGTGGTGGTCTCGTTACCGGCGCCGGACACCACATTGATGTAGGTGAGGATCTCGGCCCGGGTGAGATGGCGCAGGGTGCCGGTCTCGTCCTCGAACTCCACGTTCAGCAGTTCGGAGATGATGTCGTCGGACGGGTTCTCGGCACGCCAGTCGACGTACTTCTCGAAGAGCTCACCGCTGGCCAGGCTCTCCGTCGAGACCTCCATCGGTTTACCCTCTTCGGTGCGCATCTGGTCGTTGGCGAAATCCCGGACCGCTTCCTGGTCCTCTTCCGGTATACCGAGCAGCATGCCGATGGTGCGCATCGGCATCTGCGCGCCCAGATCGGCGATGAAATCGATCCGGCCGGTACCGACGAGCGGGTCGAGACT
>JABFVX010000397.1 GCA_013362555.1 Mycobacteriaceae bacterium | reverse complement strand
GGCCGCGGTCCGAGCGGCGGTGAGTTTTTCCGCGGTGACGCGCACCGCGTCGGCCGCGACGGTGACGCGTCCGGCCAGCTCGCTCAGCGCGTCCTCGGAGACGTCGAGCTTCGCCAGCTTGCTGCGGGCCTCGTCCGCCCACGCGATGACCCCGTCGATGTCCGGTGCGTACTTGCGGGTAAGAGTTTTCAACTCGGCTTGCCGCTGCAGCAGCGTGTCGAGTCTGCCGGGATCGGCGGGCAGGTCGGTGAGGTAGCCGCTGAGGTCGGTGGCGACGTCGGTGAGCACCGCGATGGCCTCGTCCAGCCGCGGCACCAGTGCGGTGAGCGCCGGGTCCTCGCTGACCTCGACGCGCGCTCGCGCCGAGCCGAGCAGGTCGAGCGCCCCCTCGCCCTCGCCGAAGCCCTGCGCCGCGGCGCCCGCCAGCGCCGCGTGCGCGCCGGTGGCGGATTCGCGCAGCGAATCGAGATCCGACAGTCGGCGGACCTCGGTGACGATGGTCTGGTCCTCGGCGGGTTCCGGTGCCACGCCGTCGATTTCGGCCAGCGACTGGGTGAGCCGATCGGACTCCAGCGCGAGCTCGCGGCTGCGGCTCGTGCGCTCCCCGAGTTCGGTGCGCAGCTCCAGCCACTGCTTGCGCAGCACCCGATATTCGGCGAGCAGCGGCGTGATGCCGTCCGCGGCATAGGCGTCGAGCGCGTCCCGCTGCTGGTCCGGGCGCTGCAACCGGAGTTGGTCGTTCTGGCCGTGCACGGTGAGCAGGGCGTCGGTGAACTCGCCGAGCACGCCCGCGGGCACCACCCGACCGCCCAGGTACGCCCGGGACCGGCCATCGCTGCCGACGCTGCGCACGACGATGACGCTGCCGTCCTCGTCGCGTTCGCCGCCGCAGGATTCGAGCACGTCGTCGACGGCGGACGCGGCGAGGAAATGCAGGCCGTCGGTGCTGAACCGGCCCTCCACCATGGCGCGGCGGGCACCGAGCCGGACCCGGCCCGCGTCCGCGCGCGCCCCGCTGAGCAGGTGCAGACCGGTGACGACCATGGTCTTGCCCGCCCCGGTCTCGCCGGTCAGCACGGTGAACCCGGCGTGGAACCGGGCCCACGCCGCGGTGATGACACCGAGTCCGTCGATCTTCAGCTCTGCGAGCATGTCAACGCTGCCTTCCCCGCCATCCCTGTACCGGTAGCCGGAACTTCTCCACCATCCGATCCGCGAACGGCGCCGAATCGAGCCGCACCCACCGCACCGGGTTGATGCCGCGCACCACCTCGACCCGGCCGCCGCTCGGCAGCTGCAGTGGCCTGCGGCCGTCCAAGTAGACGACAGCATCATGTCCGGTGGCAACGGTTTCCACGGCGATGACCGAATCCGGGCTGGTGACCAGCGGCCGCGCGAACAACGCGTGGGCGTTGCTCGGAATCACCAAGAGCGCCTCCAGCTCCGGCCACACCACCGGGCCGCCCGCGGAGAACGCGTAGGCCGTCGAGCCGGTGGGCGTGGCCACCAGCACTCCGTCGCAGCCGAACGACGACACCGGCCTGCCGTCGACCTCCAACACCACTTCGAGAACCCCGAGCCGCGAAGCGTTTTCGATGCTGGCCTCGTTGATCGCCCACCCGCGGTCCACCACCGTGCCGTTCTGGCGCACCGCCACGTCGATGGTCATCCGGTGTTCGACACGGTAGTCCTCGGCGATCACCTGTCCGAGCGCCTCGTCGAGGTGATCGGCCTCGGCCTCGGTCAGGAAGCCGATCCGGCCGAGGTTGATGCCCAACACCGGCACCGACGCGTTCTGGGCGAATTCCGCTGCGCGCAGGAATGATCCGTCGCCACCGAGCACCAACACCAGCTCGCAGCCCGCGGCGGCGTCCGGCCCGGGTGCCACCACTCCGATCGCGCACTCCGAGGTGTCCAGTCCGGATCCCGACATCTCGTCGGCGAGCATCCGCAGCGAGATTCCCGCCGACTCCAGGATTTTCGCGGCTCGGCGCGCCGTGTGGGCGATCTCGGCCCGCCCCGGGTGGGTGACGAGCAGAATCTCCCGCGGGGCGTTCACTGGGGTCCCTCCTGTACAGCCTGGTCGATCATCCGCGCGACCTCGTCGTCGGAGCGGGCGGGCGCTCCGGCCCGCAGCCAGAGGAAGTATTCGACATTGCCCGACGGCCCCGGCAGCGGGCTGGCGACCGCCCCCAGCGTCGACAGGCCGTGCCGTGCGGCTGCTTGCGCCACGCCGCGCACCGCGGCGGCCCGCAGCTCCGGTTCCCGGACCACACCGCCTGAGCCTACCCGCTCCTTGCCGACCTCGAACTGCGGCTTCACCATCGGCGCCAAGTCCGCGCCGGGGGCGGCGCAAGCGGCCAGCGCGGGCAGCACCAACCCGAGCGAGATGAACGACAGGTCGGCGACCACCAGGTCCACCTGCCCGCCGATGTCCTCGGGGCCCAGGGAGCGCACGTTGGTGCGGTCATGCACGCGGACCCGCTCGTCATTGCGCAGCCGCCAGATCAACTGGCCGTAGCCGACATCCACCGCGACCACCTCGCGGGCCCCGCAGTGCAGCAGGACGTCGGTAAATCCGCCGGTGGAGGCACCCGCGTCCAGACATCGGCGCCCCGCGACCGCCAGCCCCGCGGGCTCGAAAGCGGCAAGCGCGCCGAGCAGCTTGTGCGCGCCGCGCGAGGCCCACTCCGTCTCGTCCGGGATCTCGCGCACCAGCAGCGGCGTGTTCGGTTCCACCGCGGTCGCGGGCTTGGATGCGGGCGAACCCGCGATGAGCACCCGCCCCGCGTTGATCAGCTCGACCGCGTGTTCCCTGGATCGCGCGAGTCCCCGCCGGACCAGCTCGGCGTCGACCCGCGCCCGCCGGACCACGTCAGATCTTGTCCACGGAGCCGAGGGCGCGCACGAGCACCTCGTGTGCCTCTTCCAGAATCCGGGCGCGCTGACCGACCGTGGGCGGGCCGGCCTCGTCGCCCGACAGCCCGGCGAGCAGTTCTTCGACGTCCGCCCGAATCCGACCGGGATCTACC
>JABFVX010000256.1 GCA_013362555.1 Mycobacteriaceae bacterium | reverse complement strand
CCTTCGGGACGTGGGGGTTCAAGTCCCCCTTCGCCCACCGAGACGGAAGGCCGCGGACAGTATAGTCCGCGGCCTTCCGTGTTTTCCTCTTCGCCTGCGATCGGCCTGCCGGACCTATCTGTCCGCGGCGTAATAGGTGACTCGACCGACCAGTGGAACTATCTCCGAGTGGAGTTCCTCGCAGCGGGCGAACCCCGCGCCGGTCAGCAGTTGTGGAATGCCGTCGCCGAGGTTGCCCGCGACGTGGTGCGAACGCAGCATCCGGCGCGCGGTGAACCCGTCCGACGGCGTGATTCGCCCGCCCACGTCGACGACGAAGAACGTGCCGCCGGGCCGCAGCACCCGGTGCACTTCGGCGGCAGCCTGCTTGCGGACTTCAGAGTCCAAGTGAAGCAGCATGTACGCCGACCGGGCGCGGTCGAACGAACCGTCCGGGTAGGGCAGCGCCTGGGCGTAGGCTCGCTCGAATCGAATACCGGTCAGTCCAATCGCCTTGTGCTCGGCGCGGGCCAACGCCAGCGGGTCGGGATCGGTTCCGACGATGTCGGCGGCGGGCAGCTCGGGATACATCTGCCGTGCCATGACGGTGAGGTTGCCGGTTCCGCAGCCGATTTCCAGGGTCGGACCGGTTGGAGTCCCGGCCAGGTCGAGCAGCCTGCGGTGCACTTTCGGTGTCCCGAGCACCCGGCTCAGCAGGTCGTAGCAGGGCAGCATCCGGTCGTTGCCCGCCGCGGGCAGGTAGTCGTGCTGGTTGCCCATGACCGAGACGATGCTCGGGTCGACCTCCGGAGCGCGGTCCGATTCGGGGTTCGCCTTGGACGATGTTTTGCTCATGCCATCCAGGTTGAGCCTGACAGCGCGCTCGCAATTGCCTGATAGTCGGCATTAGTAGGACTATCTTTGGTCCATGCCCGGAATTGCGGCGCGGCTGGAGCGCTACCGCGCGGGGGTGCCGGTGTACCGGTACGTCCCCGGTCCGGCCGGACCTCCGGTATCGGTGCTGCGCTTCACCCCGGCTCTGCTCGGTTCCGAGCGCGGGTCGCCGCACATCCACGACTTCCCGGTGCTGGCCTATCTGGAAGGCGACGGCGGCGTCTTCACGGCGGGCGGTGTCGAACGGCGCTTCCGGGCAGGCGACGTCGTCGTCGTGGCAGCGGGCGCCGTGGTCGGCGCGGAGGCGTCCGCCTTGATTGCGGGCAGAACTGTCGGCATCTTCTTCGCTCCGGAGGCAGTCGCCGGAGCGTGGTCGGGCCTGCCGCAGTCCTGGCGCTCGCATCCGCTGCTCTTCCCTTTCGTGCACGGCTTGCCGGGCGGTCTGCTGCGGCTGCACGTGCCCGCGGCCGACCGGGAATTCTGGACGGCGACCATCGCCGCGCTGGAGGCCGAGCTGGCCGAAAGCCGCGACGGCTACCGCGAGGCCGCCCTCGCCCACCTCACTCTGTTGTTGGTCGCGGTCGCGCGATTGGCCTCCGACGTCGTCGGCGACCTGCGCCGCAGCGACGAATCACTGCTGGCCGAGGTGTTCGAGGTGATCGAGAAGGGCTACCGGAAGCCGCTGTCGCTGCGTTCGGTCAGCGCCGCGGTGAGCTTGACTCCGGGATACCTCACCACCGTCGTCCGCCGCAAAACCGGCCGCACAGTGCAGGATTGGATTGCCGACCGCCGAATGGCCGAGGCCCGCAAGCTACTTGCCGAAACCGATCGCCCTGTCAGCGACATCGCCAGGGCCGTCGGCTACCGGGATCCGGCCTACTTCACCAGGACCTTCCGCCGCGTCCACGGCGCCGCCCCCCGCGCCTGGCGCCGGAACGACCCGTGACGCGCGCGTGTCACCGGCTCAGGGCGGGGAATTCTTGGCTGGGGTTGTACTGGAGGGCGATGCGCTCCCGGGTGTCGGCCTTGGCGCGGTAGAGGCCCGCGTCGGCGCAGTCGAGCAGTGCGTCGGCGTCCAGGGCGCCGATCTTGGTGGACAGCGCGCCGATGCTGGCCGACACCCGCAGCACCCGCCCGTCGATGTCGATGGGATGGCACACCGCGGCCAGCAGCGCGCGCGAGACCGCCATCACCCGATCCTCCACCACCGGCGGGGCGATGAGGGCGACGAACTCGTCGCCGCCGAGCCGGGCCAGCAGGCTGACCTTGTCGGCCACCGCGTCGTGCAGCCTGCCTGCCACCGCTTCCAACAGCCGGTCGCCGACGCCGTGGCCGTGGTGGTCGTTGACCGCTTTGAAGCCGTCGAGGTCCAGGAAGCACATCCCGATGCGGCCGTGTGGCCCAGTGGACGCGATCGCGGCGTCGAGCACCTCGCGCAGGTAAAGCCGGTTGGGGAGCTTGGTGAGCGCGTCGTGGCGGGCCTGCCAGTACAGTTGGTCGCGGACGCGGCGCTGCTCGGTGACGTCCTCGCCGACGCCGATCAGGCAGCGGCCGCCGTCGTCGGCGGCCGCGACCGCGAGCGAGCCCGCGATCCAGGCGTACGCCCCATCGGCGCGGCGCACCCGGAACTCGAGTCGAAGCTGTCCGTGTCCGGGCAGGACCAAGCCGTGATAGATCCGGCGGGCCAGGTCGCGACGCTCCTCGGGATGCACGAACTCGAACGCCGAGGCGCCGCGCAGCATCTCGGGCCCGCGGCCGAGCAGCTGGCACATGGCCGGGTTCACCTCGCTCATCCGGCCTTCGGGGTCACACACGAACATCGCGGCGGCGATGTTGTCGAACACGGCCCGGAACCGCGACTCGGTCTGTTCGCGCACCCGCTGGCGCGCGAACGGGCCGTAGCCGTGCTGCATCGCCTGGGTGAACCCCTGGCCGACGGCGGCCATGACGATCGGAAACCTGGCTTGGTAGCGCGACTGCTCGCCCGCCCGGGCGGACAGCTCGGGCAACTCGCCCAGTGCCGCGGCGGTGCGCACCAAGGCGACCGGATCGGTCACCCCGAGCTCGACGAGCGTGGCGCCCGCGTGCACCGCAGGATCCACCGTGAAGGGCTGGGACCCGAGCGCGAACCCCAGATCGGTGACGAGACCGGCGAGAATCTCCCGGCCCCGCTCGAACGGGATGGGTACCAGCTGTATGTCGCACACGTGCGCCCACCACGCGTCGGCTAGACGCATCGCAGCGGTGCGGTCGATCATGGCAATCCTCCGACGAGGCGATCGAAACCCTGATCAGTACTGACCCAAATGCGGCGATGTAACGTTTGAGTAGATTACCGGCAACATCCCCTTCCGGGTCGGATATGCCCGAATACACGGCGTGCCGACGGCGCAAGTCGTCCGGAATGACCCGTGATGTGCGCCTGACGCACTCCATGGGTCGTTCTGGGGGCACCGGGGTTCATGGACCTGTTCGGTGACTGTCGCTTAAACCTGGAAGTGAGATTCCCGACACGGGTGAACTGGACATGTCCGAATCTCAAACCGAACAAACCGGATGCTCGTACCGAGATTCGCTGGACAGTGGCCGGTCAAACGGGCTTTACACTGGAAAACAATCAGGTCACCGTGCTGGACAGGGAGGTCACAGCGGGTGCCTGGGTACGGCCGCTCAGTTGGTGCGTCCCGTGGGTACTGACTTATCGTCAGAACTTGCGCCGAACACACAACGGGAGGCGTACCTCGACCGCGGTCCACACGACTCTGGGACACATTTGCCGGAGTCAAGCCTAGTGAGCCGCGGCCGGCCGGAGGTGTCGCCCACGTAAGCGTGGCGTTACCGCCGACAACTCCAGATCCGCCCGAGCACCCTGACCGTCAAAGACGCCGGCAGCGGGGCGAAGGCTGTTCTACGAAGGCAGGCATGATGCATCCAGCGATGGAGCGAGCGGTCGCGCGACAGCGGACACTCCCCGGGCACCGGGTCCCCGGCCCAGCGGGGCTTTACAACCCGGCCAATGAACACGATGCCTGTGGTGTCGCATTTGTCGTGGATATGCACGGACGTCGGAGCCGTGACATCGTCGAGAAGGCGATCACGGCGTTGGTCAACCTCGAACACCGCGGCGCCGCCGGCGCCGAGCCCAACAGCGGCGACGGCGCGGGCATTCTGATCCAGATGCCCGACAAGTTCTTCCGGGCGGTGCTGAAGGACGAGGGCGCGGCCTTCGAACTGCCCCCCGAGGGCTCCTACGCGACCGGCATCGTCTTCCTGCCCCAGTCCCGGCGCGACGCGGCCCGGGCGAGCTACGGCCTGCAGAAGATCGTCGAGTCCGAGGGCTTGGCCGTGCTCGGCTGGCGCGAGGTGCCGACCGACGAAGGCAGCCTGGGAGCGCTCGCCCGCGACGCCATGCCCACGCTGCGCCAGATCTTCATCGCCTCGCCGCAGTACGGTCGCTCCGCGCCCGGCTCGGGCGCCGCCTCGGCGCCGCTGTCCGGGATGGACCTGGAGCGCCGCGCCTACCTGGTCCGCAAGCGGGTCGAGCACGAGCTCGGCAAGCCGGAGGCCATGAAGGCCAGGCAGGCCCCCCTCGAGGACGAGGGCGCCTACGTCGGCCTCGACCCGGTGGCGCACGAGTCGGTGTACTTCCCGAGCCTGTCGTGCCGCACCTTCGTGTACAAGGGCATGCTCACCACCCCGCAGCTCAAGGCGTTCTATCTCGACCTGCAGGACGAGCGGGTGGAAAGTGCGCTCGGCCTGGTGCACTCGCGGTTCTCCACCAACACGTTCCCGTCCTGGCCGCTGGCCCACCCGTACCGCCGCGTCGCGCACAACGGCGAGATCAACACGGTCACCGGCAACGAGAACTGGATGCGCGCTCGCGAATCGCTGATCCGGTCGGATGTCTTCGACCACGGCGGGACGCCCCTGCAGCGGCGTTCGGCGCTGGACAAGATCTTCCCGATCTGCACCCCTGGCGCCAGCGACACCGCACGCTTCGACGAGGTGCTGGAGCTGCTGCACCTGGGCGGGCGCAGCTTGGCGCACTCGGTGTTGATGATGATCCCGGAGGCGTGGGAGCGGCACGAGGCCATGGACCCGGCCCGCCGCGCTTTCTACGAGTACCACTCGATGCTGATGGAGCCGTGGGACGGCCCCGCGTCGGTGTGCTTCACCGACGGCACCGTGATCGGCGCCGTGCTGGACCGCAACGGCCTGCGGCCCAGCCGCATCTGGGTCACCGACGACGGCCTGGTCGTGTTGGGCTCCGAGGCCGGCCTGCTGGATATCGACCCCGCCAAGGTGGTCCAGAAGCGCCGCCTGCAGCCGGGCAAGATGTTCCTGGTCGACACCGAGCAGGGCCGCATCGTCGAGGACGACGAGTTCAAGAGCGGGCTCGCGGCCGAGCATCCGTACCAGGAGTGGCTGGACAACGGCCTGATCCGGCTCGCGGACCTGCCGGACCGCCCGCACACGCACATGTCGCACGACCGAGTGCTGCTGCGCCAGCAGATCTTCGGATACACCCTCGAAGAGCTGAACCTGCTGCTCGCGCCGATGGCGCGCAGCGGCTTGGAGGCGCTCGGCTCGATGGGCACCGACACCCCCATCGCGGTGCTATCGTCGCGGTCGCGGCTGTTGTTCGACTACTTCTCCCAGCTGTTCGCGCAGGTGACGAACCCGCCGCTGGACGCCATCCGCGAGGAGGTGGTCACCAGCATCGGCGCCTCGCTCGGGCCCGAGGGCGACTTGCTGCACCCCGGCCCGGACTCCTGTCGCCAGATCGCTCTCACCCAGCCGATTCTGCACAACGACGAGCTCGCCAAGCTCGTGCACATCAACGACGACGGAACCCGCGGCGACTTCCGCTCGGTGGTAGTCCGCGGCCTGTACCCCGTCGAGGGCGGCGGGGAAGCGCTGGCGACGGCCATCGAAGCGGTGCGCAGGCAGGTGTCGGCGGCCATCGACGGCGGCGCGAAACTCATCGTGCTGTCGGACCGCGAGTCCAACGAGAAATACGCCCCGATCCCGTCGCTGCTGCTGACCGCCGCGGTCCACCACCACCTGGTGCGGGAGCGCTCGCGGACCAAGGTCGGGCTGATCGTGGAGGCGGGCGACGCCCGCGAGGTGCACCACATGGCCATGCTGATCGGCTTCGGCGCGGCCGCCGTCAACCCGTACATGGCCTTCGAGTCCATCGAGGACATGCTCGAGCGCGGAGCGCTCGGTCAAACACCTGCCGGCGGATCCGCTGACGTTCTCGACTTCGCGACCGCGGTCAAGAACTACATCAAGGCCGCGGGCAAGGGCGTGCTCAAGGTGATGTCCAAGATGGGCATCTCGACCGTGGCGTCCTACACCGGCGCGCAGCTGTACCAGGTCACCGGTCTGTCGCAGGAACTGTGCGACGAGTACTTCACCGGCTTGACCAGCCAGCTCGACGGCATCGGCCTCGACGAGATCGCGGCCGAGGTGGCCGCGCGCCACCGGCTGGCCTACTTGGACAACCGGCCCGAGCGCGCGCACCGCGAGCTCGAGGTGGGCGGCGAGTACCAGTGGCGCCGCGAGGGCGAGTACCACCTGTTCAACCCGGACACGGTGTTCAAACTGCAGCACGCCACCCGCACCGGGCAGTACTCGATCTTCAAGGAGTACACCAAGCTGGTGGACGACCAGTCCGAGCGGCTGGCGTCGCTGCGCGGACTGTTCCGGTTCAAGACCGAAAGCCGCAGGCCGATCCCGATCGACGAGGTCGAACCGGCGTCGGAGATCGTGAAGCGGTTCTCCACCGGGGCGATGAGCTACGGCTCGATCTCCGCGGAGGCGCACGAGACCCTCGCCATCGCGATGAACCGGCTGGGCGGACGGTCGAACTCCGGCGAGGGCGGCGAGAACCCGCTGCGCTTCGAGCCGGACGAGAACGGCGACTGGCGGCGCAGCGCGATCAAGCAGGTTGCGTCGGGCCGGTTCGGCGTCACCGCGCACTACCTGACCAACTGCACCGACATCCAGATCAAGATGGCGCAGGGCGCCAAGCCCGGCGAAGGCGGCCAGCTGCCTGCGCACAAGGTGTATCCGTGGGTGGCCGAGGTTCGCCACTCCACCCCGGGCGTCGGCTTGATCTCGCCGCCGCCGCACCACGACATCTACTCGATCGAGGATCTGGCGCAGCTGATCCACGACCTGAAAAATGCCAACCCGTCCGCTCGGATTCACGTGAAACTGGTATCGGAGATGGGGGTCGGTACGGTTGCCGCGGGCGTGTCCAAGGCGCACGCCGACGTGGTCCTCATCTCCGGCCACGACGGCGGCACCGGCGCCAGCCCGCTGACCTCGCTCAAGCACGCGGGCGCGCCGTGGGAGATCGGCTTGGCCGAGACCCAGCAGACACTGCTGCTCAACGGCCTGCGCGACCGGATCGTGGTGCAGGTGGACGGCCAGATGAAGACCGGCCGCGACGTGGTGGTGGCCGCGCTGCTCGGCGCGGAGGAATACGGCTTCGCGACCGCGCCGCTGGTGGTTTCCGGCTGCGTCATGATGCGGGTCTGCCACCTCGACACCTGTCCGGTGGGCGTGGCCACCCAGAACCCGGTGCTGCGCGAGCGCTTCAACGGCAAGCCGGAGTTCGTGGAGAACTTCTTCCTGTTCATCGCCGAAGAGGTGCGAGAACTGCTGGCGCAGCTCGGGTTCCGCACCCTCGACGAAGCGATCGGCCAGGTGCACGTGCTCGACACCAGCCGCGCCGTGCGGCAGTGGAAAGCGTCCAAGCTGGATCTGTCGCCGATTCTGGAGGAGGTCGAGACGGCGTTCATGTTCCAGGACCGCCGCTGCACCAAGACCCAGGAGCACGGTCTGGAGAAGGCGCTGGACCAGCAGCTCATCGCCCAGTGCCGCGAGGCGCTGGACCGCGGCAGGCCGGTGCGGATCGACACCGAGATCAGCAACGTCAACCGCACTGTCGGCACCATGCTCGGCCATGAGGTGACCAAGCTCTACGGCGGCGTCGGCCTGCCCGACGACACCATCGACATCACCTTCACCGGCTCGGCGGGCAACAGCTTCGGCGCGTTCGTCCCGGCGGGCATCACGCTGCGGGTGCTCGGCGACGCGAACGACTACGTCGGCAAGGGACTGTCCGGCGGCCACATCGTGGTCCGCCCGCCGCTGGACGCGCCCGCCGGGTTCGAGTCGGAGCGCAACATCATCGCGGGCAACGTGATCCTGTTCGGCGCGACGAGCGGCGAGGCGTACCTGCGCGGCGTGGTCGGCGAGCGGTTCGCGGTGCGCAACTCCGGCGCCACGACGGTCGTCGAGGGCGTGGGCGACCACGCCTGCGAGTACATGACCGGCGGCCGGGTGGTCGTGCTCGGCGAGACCGGGCGCAACTTCGGCGCGGGCATGTCCGGCGGCATCGCCTATGTCTACAACCCGAACCACACCTTCCAGGCCAACCTGAACAGCGAGCTGGTGGATCTGGAGGAACTGACCGGGGAGGACGCGACCGAGCTGCGCGACACCATCACCCGCCACCGCGACCTGACCGGGTCCGCGATCGCGGACCGGATTTTGGGCGACTGGTCGCAGCAGGTGAACCACTTCGTGAAGGTGATGCCGCGCGACTACAAGAAGGTTCTGCTGGCGATCGCCGCCGCGGAAGCCAATGGCACGAACGTCGACGAAGCCATCATGGAGGCGGCCCGTGGCTAGCGCGCGCTCGCACCTGATGACCTTGATTCCGCACCGCATGGAAAGGGCCGCTCGTGGGTGACCCGACAGGATTTTTGAAGCACACAGTCCGGGAGACTCCGCAGCGCCGCCCGGTGCCGCTGCGATTGCTGGACTGGAAAGAGGTCTACGAGGACTTCTCCGAAGAGACCCTCAAGACTCAGGCCGGCCGCTGCATGGACTGCGGCATCCCGTTCTGCCACAACGGCTGTCCGCTCGGGAACCTGATCCCGGAGTGGAACGACCTGGTCTACAAGGACCAGTGGCGCGAGGCCATCGACCGGCTGCACGCCACCAACAACTTCCCGGAGTTCACCGGGCGGCTGTGCCCGGCGCCGTGCGAGGCGTCCTGCGTGCTCGGCATCAACCAGGACGCGGTGACCATCAAGCAGGTCGAGGTGTCGATCATCGACCACGCCTTCGACCAGGGCTGGGTGCAGCCGGTGCACCCGACCCGGCTGTCCGGCAAGACGGTCGCGGTCATCGGGTCGGGCCCTGCGGGTCTGGCCGCCGCGCAGCAGCTGACCCGGGCCGGACACACAGTGACCGTGTTCGAGCGGGCCGACCGCATCGGCGGCCTGCTGCGCTACGGCATTCCGGAATTCAAGATGGAGAAGCGCCACATCGACCGCCGCCTGGCGCAAATGGAGGCCGAGGGCACGGTGTTCAAGGCGGGGGTGAACGTCGGCGTCGACATCAAGGCGCGCCAGCTGCGCGAGCAGTTCGACGCCGTGGTGCTGGCGGGCGGCGCCACCCTGGCGCGCGACCTGCCGGTTCCCGGCCGCGAGCTCAAGGGCGTCCACCAGGCGATGGAGTACCTGCCCCAAGCCAATCGGCATGCGCTGGGCGAGCAGGACGCGGCAGCGGACGGTCGCGCCGCAAGCACCGCTCCGCTCATCAACGCCAAGGACAAGAAGGTCGTGATCATCGGCGGCGGCGACACCGGCGCCGACTGCCTCGGGACCGCGCACCGGCACGGCGCGGCGAGCGTCGTGCAGCTCGAGATCATGCCGCAGCCCCCGGCGGAGCGGGCGGATTCGACCCCGTGGCCGACCTACCCGCTGATGTACCGGGTCTCCTCGGCGCACGAAGAGGGCGGCGACCGGATGTTCTCGGTCAACACCGAGCGCTTCGCCGGCGACGACGAGGGCAACGTCACCGGCCTGCACGCGCACGAGGTGCAGATGGTGAACGGGCGCTTCGAGAAGGTCGAGGATTCCGACTTCCTCATCGAAGCGGACCTGGTGCTGCTGGCCATGGGCTTCGTCGGGCCGGAGCGGCCGGGCCTGCTCGACGGCCTCGGGGTGCGCTACACCGAGCGCGGCAACGTGGTGCGCTCCGACGGCTGGCAGACCACCGTCCCCGGCGTGTTCGTCGCGGGCGACATGGGCCGCGGCCAGTCGCTCATCGTGTGGGCCATCGCCGAGGGCCGCGCCGCCGCGGCCGCCGTCGACCGTTTCCTCACCGGAGCGACCGCCCTTCCGGCGCCGGTGGTCCCGACATCGGCTCCCCAGCGGTAGCCCGCTGAGTCCAGAACGGCCCCTGAACTGCGTCCGACGTAGTTTACGGGCCGTTCTGGATGTTTTAACCCGTTGCTATGGCATGCAACTCACGATTGAGTGGCGCGCATAGGGCCGGAACAGGTAACTTTTTCCTACACATTGTATTGTTTTGTCGGAATCGAGTCCTGCGCGGGTGGGTGGAGTACGTATGCGGTCGAAGAGGATTGTCGCTGCCATCGGAGCGATGGCCACAGTCGTGTCCGGCGCCGTGGTCGGCGCGGCCGCGGGCGGCGGTGTCGCCGCGGCGGCTCCGGCCTGTCCGCGTGTGCACGTGATAGCCATCCCGGGCACCTGGGAAACATCGGCCAAGCCGAAACGCAAGCCGTCGCCGGGCATGCTGGCGGGCGTCACCCGCGGCCTGCCGTCGGACTACCGGGTCGACTACGTGCAGTACGCCGCCACCGCTTTCCCGTGGGAGGGCGAGGTGTACGGCAAGTCGCGCCGGGAGGCGGTCGACGGCGCTCGCGGGCTCATCCAGGCCACCGCGCAGCGCTGCGCCGCCACCAAATTCGCGATCGTCGGCTACAGCCAGGGCGCGGACGCCGCCGGCGACGTGGCCGCGGAGATCGGCACCGGCCTCGGCGTCGTCCCGCCGCATCGGGTGTCCGCGGTCGGCTTGCTGTCGGACCCGAGTCGGTCCCCGCAGGACGTCCAGGTCGGCCCGCACGTCGACGGCGCCGGCGCGGCCGGGCCGCGGCCTGGCGGGTTCGGCTTGGTCACCCCGGTCACCCGCACCATCTGCGCCATCGGCGACCTGTACTGCTCCACCGCGAGCAGTGACTTCGCCACTCGCTTCGCCGGCTTCCTCGCGGGCGTGTCGGAGATGAACCCGGCCAAGCTGTGGAGCTACCAGCAGCAGTTCGGCGCGATCATGGCCGATCTCATGAACGGCGGCGGCATCGGCCTGCTGCAAAGCCAGTTCACCGACCAGGCCAACGCCAAGCGCGCCAAGCAGCTCCAGCGCTTCTACAACTCCAACGTGCACAACGACTACGCCTCGTACCACGTCAGCGCCGGCCAGACCGCTCCCCAGTGGCTGCACAACTACCTCCTCCAGGCCGGCCACTAGAGGTTTCCCATCCAGAACGACCCATGAGTTGCGCTCAGCCTGGATCCACCGGTTTGTTTCGGGGGTTTGGGGTGTCGTAAACGTGCAGATGCCTTCTGACCTGGGATGATCGTTCTTGTCTAG
>JABFVX010000233.1 GCA_013362555.1 Mycobacteriaceae bacterium | reverse complement strand
CAGTGCGCCGCTTCGTGCGACGTACCGACAGGCATTCGGTGTGCGGCCGGAACAGAAGCTGGTTGTGATCTCGTCGACCTGGGGGCCGGATTCGCTCCTCGGCGCGCAGCCCGATCTGCCCCGGCGAGTTGCCGAGGCCCTGCCGTCGGACGAATTCAGGGTGCTCATGGCGCTGCACCCCAATATCTGTTCGCACCACTCCAGCTGGCAATTGGCGGAATACCTATCGGACTGCGAACGAGCCGGCGTGCATATTCCGGGTGACGTAGACGAATGGCGTGCAGGAATTGTTGCGTCCGACGTTACGATCGGCGACCAGGGGTCGGTCACCTTCTACTCCGCCGCGCTCGGCAACCCGCTGCTGATGGCGACGACGCCGAGCCACACCGTCGACCCGCGGTCACCCATAGCCCAGCTGATGACTGCCGCACCGCGCCTGGGCGCCGGCGACGATATCGCCGACCAGATCCGCCGGGCAATCGCCGAACACGATGTGACGCGGTACTCGGCGGTCACGGCGTTGACGTCCTCGGAGCCGGATCACAGCGCGACGATTGTGAGATCGGCGATGTACCGAACACTGCGACTGCCCGAAGCACCCGAGCCCGCGGAGATCTCCGCTCTGCCACTGCCGCCGCGGCCCATCGCCGGCTCCGATTCACATCTCGTGTTTGTCGAACCCGCGGGCGACCAGGCGGCGACGGTCACCCGATTTCCGGCAGGCAGGCTGTTCAACAACCCGGACACCCCGCGCGGCGGTCATTTGGCCATAGGGACGAGGGAACCCCGCAGGCGTTGGATCGAACTGGCCGACGTGATCATCGGGCATTGTGGACCCGACACGGATCACTGGATCAGCGAGACCCTGTCCGGTCTGCCCGGTTGCGCGGTAGCTTCCGCGCCGACGACGCAAGGACATTGGCTGCTCGGCGATCACACGGAGCATCTCCTCCGGGTCGCGGGCACCGAGCCCGGATGTCGGTTGTTCGCGTCGGTGGCCTATCAGCGGCTGCGACAGCGTGCAGATCTTCGGGAGCTGACGGGAGACTGGACGATTATGTGTGCGGGCCGGAAACTCCGGGTCGAAGTCACTCAGGCATCCCGTGCAGCGCGGTAATCCGCCCGTGCATCTGCGTAACGAGCTCGGCAAAGCCGAGTCCATTGAATGTTGCGAGCGCGTCGCGGTACCGCTCCTCGGCCTGGACAGGGTCGTTCAGTCCGGAAGCGGCGTCGCCGAGGGCAACAAGGATCTCGCCCACGTCGAACCACCGCCGCCGTTCCCGCATGACCGACAGCGGGGCTTTCAGCGCCTCCACAGCCTCCCGGAAATCACGCTGCTCCAGCAGTTTCCGGCCGCGGACCATGTCCACCTTGGCCAGGTTCTCCGACTCCTCGCTCGGCAGCCGAACAAACAGTGAGCGTGCTTGCTCGAGTCGCGGCAAGGCAAGCTCCGCAGGCTCTGCCTTCGCCAGATGCAGCATCGCCAACGCGATACGACGCGGGTCTTTGATCTTCACGGCCAGTTTATGATTGTGCCGCAACACATCCAGCGCTTCGATGATGCGTCCTCGCGCCAGCAGCACCAGCCCGAGACCTTCCAGGGCGGAGGCCTCTAGTTGCCGTGCTACGGCTTTGGGCTTGGCCTCGCGGGCAGGCTGCACCGCCGCACGCAACGACTCTTCGGCGGCGTCGAGGTCACGCAACCAGTAGCAGCGGTAGCCCTGCTGGGTATGCAGCAGGCTCGCGACCGCAGTGCTGCCGGGTTCGGCGGAGGCCTTGATCCCGAGCTGCAGCAATGTGAACAGTCCGTCGAGGTCTTTGTCTTTCTCATAGAACGGCCACAGCAGTACTGCCCACTGTCGAACCAGCTCGTAGTCGCCGGATCGAAACGCGTGGCCTGCGGCGGCGAGAATATTGCGGTGCTCGATTCGAAGCCATTCGTGTCCATCCGCGACACGGTCGAAGGCAGCGGAGACGACCATTGCCGGAAAGAGCAACCCGGCCCAGGGCCGCGCGGGCGCCATCCCAGCGATCGCGGCGACGACCATTCGATGGTAATGCGCCAGCATGCGCTTCGCCTCGGCGTCACGCTCACGCTGAGGGCCGTCGGTGACATGCTTGGCATGCAACCGGACCGCCTCACACGCCTCGTAGCGACCGTCGGCTCGTTCGCCGACCAGGAATACCTCGACCAATTCGACCATGGCCTCGTACGCCTTGTCTTCCGGCATTTCCAGTGCGGCAGCCACCGCGGGCAGCCCCACGATTCCGCTGTGAACGTCCAGTCCGAGCAATCGGTAGCAGCGCCGGGCGGCGCTCGACAGCGAAGTCAATGCGGTGTCGAACACCTCTACCAACGACAGCTTCGTGTAACGCCGACTATCCTGGCGCAGGGTCGTCGCCATCGCTGCCATCGGGAATGTCGCTGATCTGCCGATCATCGAACCCACGATGGCAATCGCGAACGGCATGTTGTCGCAGAGCGCCACAATGTCGTCGGCCGCTGTCGGTTCCGCCGCGATCCGCGCGGCGCCGACAATTCGAGTGAGCAACTCCAGGGCCGCCTCATCCGACAGGCGATCCAGTTCGTACACCGTGACACCGCCTTCGCTCAGGTCGGTCGCGCGGCGGGCCTCGGTGACGATGATCAGCGATCGGCCTGCACCTGGAGTCAGGGTTCGGATCTGGCTCGCGGTCACGGCCCGATCGAGAAACACCAACAACCTGCTGCCGGTGGTCTTTTCCCGGTACCGCGAACGGCGAGCCTCCAGTCGATCCGGGATGTCTTCGGGCCGATCACCCAACGCCAGCAGAAACTCCTTGAGAATCTGTGATTCGCTACCCGCCCAGTTCGCTCCCCCATCCAACTCCGCAAACAGCTGCCCGTCCGGATAGTGGTCGCCCACTCGATGCGCAAGTTCGCGAGCGGTCGTCGTCTTCCCGATTCCCGGCAGCCCGCCGAACGCGACGACATGGTTTGTCCCGCTGCCCAGCACAACCTTCACCGCGTGGTCCAGTTGCTCATCACGGTTCACATGACGCGGGTTGGGGCCGGGCACCTGCCGAGGGCGCGCGACCAATTCGGATCTCTCGTCAATCATCGGACGCCTTCCCCTCTGCTGCCGGAAACCATACCGCTACAGCGGGACAGACACGTCGACACGCAGGTCCGCACTACCCTCATTCCGAGAACAGCAACGACGCCAGCACGATGTAGCGCCCGCGCGCGTCATCCAGCTCAGCGAGACCCGCCAGACACTTCCGCTCACGGGCGCCGCGGCCCTCGGCCGGCGAGCCGCTCCGCCGCCACTGATCGATCGTCTCGGCGTACGCCTCGGCAGCTCGATGGACGCTTGCCGCCGAGTCCGCCAACTCCGGCGGCCCCGACATCCCAGCCACGCCGACCTTGTCGGACAAGACGTCGCAGGCCTCGATATACGACAGTCCAGCCGCATCAGCCTGCTCGGCCGGGGCTCCGTCGTACAACAGTGACCGATACTCACGGGCACGCTTCCGGAACCGGTCGACGGCAACCACGAAGTCGGTGTGGGCAGCGTACCGACGGTCCAACACGGCTTGAGCCCGTGTCACCGCAGCCATGGAACGCCGGTTTCGTACGGCCCCCCACTTGACGGCGCCGCCGATCGCGGCGCCGAGGAGAGCGAACAGCCCCGGCAACAGTCCAGACAGCATGCCACACAGAGTAATCGGTGTACGCCTGGGCGGCGGGCCCTCGAAACCCCTCCAGAATGACCCGTGAAGTGCGTTGGGCGCACATCACGGGTCATTCTGGAGGTACTGTTCTCGGGATGTGGGGGTTTACGTCAGGTGTGCAGCACGGGCGGCGCGAGTTCCTCCGGTGTGGGGCGCTCGTCGCGGCAGGGGCGGCGCTCGCGGGATGCGGGTCGAACCGGTCCGCGCCGCCGGGCGCGCGGCCTGGCAGCACGGTCTGGACCTATGAGCCGAGCGGATGGTTCCGCGGTGTGCGGTTCGCCCGGGACACCGTCCTGGTGGTCACCCTGGAGCACCTCATCGGCCTCGACGCGGCAACCGGGAAACGGCGCTGGCAGCAACCGGCCCTCACGGCAGGCACCAGCGACGACATCGCCGTCCACGCGGGAGTCGCCTACGTTTGCGGCAACCGCGACGAGGTCGGCGCCGCGCAGACCGTCCGTGCGATCGATCTTCGTTCGGGAGTGGTGAATTGGACCTTCGACGCTCCCGCCGAGACCGTCCTGAACGGTGCTTACGGGGTGCTCGGCGGGGCGCTGCACCTTGTCGTCTACAACCAGCGGCGAACCCGGCGTGAGATATGGGCCCTGGATCTCGACACCAAACAGCTCCGCTGGCAGGTCGACGCTCTCGGTGACGGCGGCGGCAGCGCCGTCCATGTGCCCGGCGCCGGAAATCTGGTCTACAACTACGCCGGTGGCGACGTTGTCGCCCTGCGCACCGACCGCGGCGGTGTCGCGTGGTCATCGCGGCGCGCCGACTCCGGGATGCGCACGACCCTCGGTTCCGGACTGATCGCCGGGGCGGTCGTGGTGTACGAGGGCACGACAGTGACAGGACTGGACCCGAGAACCGGCGCGCCGTCGTGGACTGTGCCGGCGCTGCCGCAAGGCGCGAGTCCCGTCGCCGACCTGGGCGGCGGCGACGTGTACTACGTGTGCGACAAGCGGCAGCTGTCCGCCCTGCGGCCGGGAAACACTGTGTCCCCGCTGTGGTCGTCACCGGTCTCGGCCACGAGCGACGCGGTCAATCCCGGCGGGCTTGCGACACCGGACACGGTTTTCTTCGCCGACAATGCCGTCCTGCGCGCCATCGACGCCAAGAACGGGAATCAACGCTGGACCCACGCCCTGGCACAACACTCGACCGGCAGCGACATCCGCATGGCGGCGGGCGCGGGCCTGTGCTACTTCAACGCCGACGATTTCCTGACCCACCCGGTCGTCACTGCCGTCGTGGTGTAGCCAGCGGATCCACACGCACCCCTTCTCGCCACCCGCACCGCTTTCCGCACGCTATTTCCGGTGCGTTAGCAAGAACGCGTGCGTTTGTCGGTCAGCCCAGTTCGCGCTCCCGGGCTTCCACGGCGTTCTTCGCTTCGCGCAGATCGGCGGCGGGGTCGAGGTGCCGATAGGCCCTGACGGCCTGGATCTTCTTGCCTTGCCGGATGAGATCGTCGATCTCGCGATAGTCGAAGGTCCGGCTCGGGTGCGGTATGCCGAGGTGCTGGATGATGATGTCGAGCTTGCGCTCGAGGCGGTCGATTCTGCGCTCGAGCTTGCCGTTGTCGAACATCGCCCGAATCTACCGGCGTCGCCTGTCGAACCTCCAGAATGACCCGTGGAGTGCACTCAACGCACTTCACGGGTCATTCTGGAGGTTTGAGGCGGTCGACGCAGCGGAATCCGAGGTGGCTCATGCCGGTGTCGACCATCTGGGGGCGGCGGGCGGCGGGACGGTAGCGCAGACAGTAGTTGTCGGCGCACAGGAACGATCCGCCTTTGATGACCTTGCGCGGGATCCGGAACTGGGGTTGCCGAGGGTCGAAGCTGCCTGCCGCATGCGGCCCTCGCGGATTGCGCGGTGCACAGCAGGTCGACGTCGCGGCGGGGTGTCGGTCCGAGTACCAGTCGGCGGTCCACTCCCAGACGTTGCCTGCCATGTCGAACAGGCCGTAGCCGTTGCAGGGATAGGAACCCACCGGCGAGGTGCGGCCGTAGCCGTTCTCGGGTCGCCACGGAAAGTCGCCGTGCCAGTAGTTCGCCCGGGCGGGCCCGCCGGATTCCGGATCGTTCCCCCAGGTGTATCGGGCCGAGTCCAGGCCGCCGCGCGCGGCCGCCTCCCACTGCGCCTCGCTCGGCAACGCCCGGCCTGACCACCGCGCGTAAGCTTGAGCATCTTCGAAGGCGACGTGCACTACCGGATGGTCGCCGCGGTCGGCGATGCCGGACCCGGGACCTTCGGGGCTGCGCCAACACGCGCCTGGAGTCCACGTCCACCATTGGCTGAGGTGACGCAGGTCGACCGGTCCGGCGGTCGGCGTGAACACCAGCGACCCGGGCTGGAGATTGGCCGCCGGAGCGCCGGGAAAATCGGCGGGGTCGAGCGGGCGCTCGGCGACGGTGACATAGCCCGTGGCAGCGACGAACCGACCGAACCCGGCGTTGGTCACCGGAGTGACCTCGATGGCGAAGGCGTCGAGCGTGACCGGGTGCGCCGGAGCCTCCTCCGGGTAGTGCTCGTCGGAGCCCATCGTGAACGTCTGGGCCGCAATAGCGCGCAGGCCCGCGCCTGCGGAGGTCCTCACGGATGCCCCGCGCCGAAGACGGCGGCCCAGTCGGCGCGCATGCTCGCCACGGTCCAGCCGCGCTGTCGCGCCGCGTCCAGCAGCTGCTCCGCTCCCGCGGTGTAGTCGAATTCGCGCTCCGGGTCGTCGTGGCGGATCACAATGCGCAGCGCAGGTCCGTTTCGCGCCCCGGCGAAGGCGAGCATCGGCAGGTCGCCATTGGCATTCCCGACCGCGATTATCGGCCGCCGTCCGATCCGGCTCCAGATGCGGACCGGCTTCTCCGGGCCGTCGTCGAAAAATTCCAATGCGGCCCGATAGCGCAGCTCCGCGTGCCCATCGCGTTCCTCGAAGGTGATTCCGAGTGCGCTGCCGATGATCCGTTCCGGCGGAACGCTGTACAGCTCTCCGGCGATGGGGCGCATGAAATCCCGGTCTCCTCCCGATGCGATGTAGGTAGTGAAGCCGTTGGCTTCGAGGTAGCGCAGCAACCCCGCCATCGGCAGGTACCCGCATTCGCGATACCCGATGCCGAGTGTCGGATGCGATGCGCCGTCGAAGAAGGCGTGTACCTGTCGGGCGTAATCCTCGACCGCAACCGCGTCGAACCCCTGGGTCACTGCGTTTTTCAGCAGCGCCAAGTCGCTGTCGTCGCCGTTGTAGTGTTTGACCATGGCCGCGCCGAGCCATTCGGAGTCGCGTTCGCAGGCGGCCTTCCACGGCTGGCGGCCGCGCAGCGACGGGTCCTCGGCCGCCGAGTCGCGCAGGGCGCCCAGGAGGAAGTCCAGCTGAATCGGCATGGGCTTCTCACACCACAGCGTGCCGTCGTTGTCGAAAACCGCTACCCGGTCCGGGATGTCGACGAAGTCGGCGCCGCCCGGCGTGCTGACGCGCGCGACGAAATCCATGATCGCGGACTTCGTCGCGCCGTCGCGCCAGTAGGCCGGGCCGCCGGTCAATCGCGGGCCAGGAATTCGTTCAGCTTCTTCACCGCGTGGTCGATGGTGAAGGAGGCGGGTTCCTGGCGCGGCGGGAACTCTCGGAATGTCTCCAGGAACTGCGTGCAGATGGCCGTGCCGAACAGGGCGATGAAATCGTGGTCGAGGAACCAGTCCCAGTAGGTGTTCGAGGTGACGTCGGCCCGCTCGAACGGATCGGTGCGCAGGTTGAACAGTTTCGGAACCCGAAGCACGGTGAACGGTTCGGCCCACACCGCCAGCGTGCCTTTGGCCCGCTGCTCCATGAAGCACACTTTCCAGTTGTCGAACCGGACGCCGAGCACGTCGCCGTCGTCGGAGAAATAGATCATCCCCTTGCGCGGGGAGTGTTCGACCTCGCCGCACAGGTAGGGCAGCAAGTTGTAGCCGTCGATGTGCACCTTGAAGGTCTTGTCGCCCGCCTCGTGTCCCCGCTTCAACTTGTCGACGATATTCGGCTCCCCCGCGGCCGCCAGCAGCGTCGGAAGCCAGTCATGGTGTTGGACAATCTCGTTGGACACCACGCCCGCGGCGATGCGGCCCGGCCAGCGGATGATCTCGGGGACGCGGAACGCGCCCTCCCAGTTGGTGTCCTTCTCGCTGCGGAACGGCGTGGTCGCGCCGTCGGGCCAGGTGTTCGCGTGCGGCCCGTTGTCGGTGCTGTAGATCACGATGGTGTCCTCGGCGATGCCGAGTTCATCGAGCAGGTCCAGCAGCTGGCCGACGTTCTTGTCGTGGTCGATCATGGTGTCGTGGTATGGCGACTGCCAGTGCCCGGCCTGGCCGACGCTCTCCGGCTTGGTGTGGGTGCGCAGGTGCATGTGCGTGAAATTCATCCACACGAAGAACGGCGTGTCGGCGGCGTGCTGGCGCGTGATGAAGTCCATTGCGGCCTCGACAGTTTCGTCGTCGACCGTCTCCATCCGCTTCTTGTTCAGCGGCCCGGTGTCCTCGATGCGCTGTTTGCCCACCGGGCCGAAAGTGGGATCGACGTCGCCGGAGTCGGTGTCGGTGGCCCATGAGCGGATCACGCCGCGCGGGGCGTCCAGCCGCGCCAGCCTCGGATAGTTCTCCGGATCGGGGAAGTCGGGCAGCTCGGGCTCTTCCTCGGCATTGAGGTGGTACAGATTCCCGAAGAACTCGTCGAAGCCGTGCACAGTGGGAAGGTACTTGTTCAGGTCGCCGAGGTGGTTCTTGCCGAACTGTCCGGTGGCGTACCCGAGCGGCTTCAACAACTCCGCGATCGTCGGGTCCTCGGCCGAAAGGCCCACGTCCGCGCCCGGTACGCCCACCTTGCTCATGCCGGTTCGATATACGCTCTGGCCGGTGATGAACGCCGCCCGGCCCGCCGTACAGCTCTGCTCGCCGTACGAGTCGGTGAATTTCATTCCCGCACGCGCCAATCGGTCGATATTGGGCGTGCGGTAGCCCATGAGTCCCTCGCTGTAGCAGCTCAGGTTGGTGATCCCGATGTCATCGCCCCAAATGACCAGAATATTCGGCTTCGAATCCGGCATTGCAGTCTCCTCATATCCGAAGATATCTTTCGCGAAGAGCCACCCGTGTCGACTGGAATAGTTGCATCGCAACAGTACTACGCCGAATTGCCGCCCGCGCGATCAGCGCGGTGCGGCGCCTTCGAACGGTCCGCTACTGTCGCCCGACGAATGTCTGGTCCAGTAGCTCCCACGACAGATCGGTGACCACTGCCGCCAACGCCGCGCCGTGGGCGCTGGGACCGAACGCGGCTCCCGGCTCCAGCCGGGCCGCGAGCTCACGCAAGAGGCCGCCGACGATCATGCCGCGCAGCTCAGTGAGAACGACATTGTCGGACGTGCTTCCCGCCGCCTCGACGGTGCGGTCGGCAGCCAGCTGCCTGCGGATACCCTCGGCCTCCTCGTCCAATCCGACCGGGAACCGCGCCTTGCCCTGATATTTGTACCTGCTGACCACATGCTCGGCCGGATCGGCGACGCCGATCTCCGGCGGTGCGTCCTCGACGGCGCCGAGAACCGCGTGCCGGAGTTGGGCGAGTGCGCTTGCGGCCTCCGGCGGGCAGTCGCTCGCGTCGCCAGCGGCGTTCAGCACCGCGATGGCGGCCTCCCGCAATCGCCGGTGTCGCAGTTCGAGGTCGTCGGTCACGCTGATTGGCGCCTTTCTTGATCAGCCGATATCGGAATTGTGCTCACGGCCTCGGCGGGCGACGGATCCGCCCGGCCGGGGGCAGTGCGTTCATCAAGTGCTCGGCCGCGGCGTCCCAGGTGTAGTTGCTTTCCTGCAGTATCGCGCGCCCCTCCGCGGCCCGTCGCCACAGCAGCGGCACATCGGCGGTCACCTCAATGATCTGATCCGCCCATCGCTCGATCGGCACCGGCCCGGCATAGTCTTGTTCGACCACCATTTTCTGGGATATCTCGCGCGGAAAGCGCTCCACGAGAAAGCGCCCGAACCCCGTGGTCTTCGGGGCCATGGGCGGCAGGCCCGCACTGAGCGCCTCCAGCGACATCAACCCGAAAGCGTCGATCCGCGAAGGCATGATCAGCAGGTGGGCGCTGCGCAAGTGGTTCAGCTTCTCGACCGGATTCGATGTGAACGGCTGGACGTCGACCGACTGCCCGGCGATATCGGACAACATCTGCCTCGAGCGCTCCAGGGTCTCCTGCCGAGCGCCGACCAGAGTCAGATCGATGCCGCCGCCGCGCTCGCTCACCAACCGGGCGATCTGCGCAGCCTCGTGGGCGCCCTTGTGCTGCGAGTCGAGCCGCCCCATGAGCAAGACTTTGGGCCGACCGGTCAGCGGGGGTTGCACGAATTGGGTCGTCACCTCCATGCCGGGAATGAGTTCGTGGACGACGGGCGGGTGTTCGGCGGTCATCGCGAACTTCCCGGCCAGCGCCGCGAGGACCGGGCCCGCCCCGGTCACGACGTCCGCCGCGGCCGTCAGTTCGGCGTTCATGAACTGAATGGCCTGCCCGAGCCGCTCTCGGCCCTGCATTGCCTGGGAGGCGGCATCGTCGAGGTGCAGGAAATGAATCAGCCCGGCGTCCGGGTAGCACACATTCCTGATGAATCTGGCGGCGAACCCGGAGAAATCCTTGTGTCCGATAATGGTGTCGATTCGATCGGGCAGTATTTCCAGATCCATGTCGAGCTGGTAGATGGGATGGATTTCCGGGTCGTGTACGCGCGGGCCGATCAACGTCACCCCGGGCGGCGGAACCCAGTCGGAGGCCGGGTGTCCGACCCGAACGAAGACTTCGTGACCCTGGCGGGCCAATGCCGCCGCCAGTTCCCGGTTGACCGTGGCGCTGCCCCCGACGCCGGGGCCTGCCCAGGCCAAGTTGACCAGCAGGACTCGGCGGCGCTCGTGCACCACCCGCGCAGGCGAGTCGATTCCGCCGATGCCGTCCAGCTTCGACCGGAGCTTCCACTCGACACGGTTCTCGGCTTCGGTCACCCGCAGGAGCAGCTGTTCGGTGGCGGCGCGGTCACGGTCGGCCGCGGTCTTGGTGACGTCCTGCCGGACCTCGTAGACGGCGCGTCGGCACGCGAGCAGCTGCTCGTCCGTGTCCAACGGCATCCGAAAGAGATTCGCGACGCCGTCGTGCCGAATCTCGGCAAGAAAGGTCCGGTCGCCGGCAGGCAGCTCGGCCAGGGGCCTGCCGACATCGGCGAGAACCCGCTGCACGGGTCCACGGACCGAGTCACTCAAAGCCTGCGCAACGATGTCGCGCCGGGCGGCCGCCCCTGGGGCGCCTTCGCGCAGACCCAGGTTCTCCACGAGCGCCAGCGCCTGGTGCCGAACCGTGCGCACTGTCACCGCGCCGGGATCCGCCCGGACCGGCTCGCCCCACTGCTCGGCCAGGCTGCGCAACTTCTGGATCTGGTCGCGGTCGTGCGATGTGAGCACCTGCGGGGTCTCGACCTCGCCCGCCCGCAGATTCGACCAGGTCCCGGTGTCGGATGCGGTGGCGGGCTCCGGTGCGGGCACAGACCCGTCGTCCGGCAGCGCCGACCGGCCGCCAGCCGGGTCGAGTGGATCGGCGGGCCGCTCCGGCCCGACCGCGCCGTGCGGCTCCCCTG
>JABFVX010000098.1 GCA_013362555.1 Mycobacteriaceae bacterium | reverse complement strand
AACAGCCTGCCTGCCGCGGCGGCCCCGACCATCAGCAGCAGCCCGCCTGCCACCGCGAAGTGCGCGGGCGCTCCCAGGCCTGCCTGCACCGCCGCCGCGCCTGCGCCGCCGCCCGCCAGCGCGCCCACGCTCCACATCCCGTGCAAACCCGACATCACGGGCCGGTCGAGGGCCTTCTCCACGGCGACTCCTTCGGCGTTCATCGCCATGTCGGACGTCGCGGCGGCCGCGCCCGCGGCCGCGAAGACCACCATCAGGATCCACCGGTTCGGCGCGGACGCCATCACGGTCAGCGCCAGACACCACGCCGAGATGAGCATCCGGGTGGCGGTGCGCCCGCCGAGGCGGTCCACCACCGCGCCCGCGAACGGCAGGGTGGCCAGCCCCCCGAGTGCAGGCATCACCAGCGCCAGCCCGAGCTGCCCGGCGTCCAGCTGGAGATGCTGCTGAATCCACGGCACGCGGGCCGCGAAAGTTCCACTGACACAACCATGTACCGCGAAAACCACGGCGACTGCCCGCCGTGCCCGCCGCACTGTCGGTGAATCCACCCCCGCGAATCTACCGCCGGCACGCCTCCGTAACGACCGGTGAGGCGGGTGGCGGCGGCCCGGCGGGCGGAAAATCAGCTGCGTGCGCGGCCGTTTGCGGGCACCATGGAGAGGTGAGCGTCCGCTATCCGATCCGGGGCTCGGTTTCCCTGTCGGAGGCCGAGCTGAACTGGCGTTTCTCCAGGTCCTCAGGGCCGGGCGGGCAACACGTCAACACCAGCGACTCGCGGGCCGAACTGCGTTTCGATCTGGCAGGCAGCGGTTCGCTGCCCGAGGCGTGGAAGGAGCGCGCCCTGTCGCGGCTCGCGGGCCGCCTGGTGGACGGTGCGGTGGTCGTCACGGCGAGCGAGCACCGCTCGCAGTGGCGCAACCGCCAGTCGGCACTGGACAAGCTCACCCGGCTGCTCCACGAGGCGACGCTGCCGCCGCCGAAACCACGCCGCTCACCCCGTGTCCCCGCGGGCCTCAACGAACGCCGCCTGCGCGAGAAGAAGCGCCGCTCCGACCGCAAACGCGAACGCACGCAACGGGACTGGTGACGCCTGCCCCCGGCCGGTCCGTCCGGAACGACCCGTGGAGTGCGTCAGGCGCACGTCACGGGTCATTCCGGACACCACTGCGAGCTTATCCGGCCAGGCGGGCCTGGACGGTGGCGAGGGACGGGTTGGTGGCGGTGGTGGCGTCGGGGAACTTGACGGTGGGCTCGACGTGGGTGCCCCCGTTGACGCTGCCGACGAACTCGGCCGCGGCCGGGTCCTGCTCGATGTCCACGACCTGGTAGCCGATGCCTGCCTGGTCGAGCTGGGTCTTCAGTCGACGGCAGTATCCGCACCAGGTGGTGGAGTACATGATCAGGTCAGAAGTCGCAGTCACATAGTCGAAAACGCCCAGCCCACCGCATCTGTTCCTGACGTTTACGCGGTGCCCTGCGCCGAGGTTGTCGGTGGACGCTGCCATGATGGGTCGGTGCGTGCCGAGGCAGTGAGTCCCGCGATCGCCGGGCTGGACCCGGAGCAGTCCGCCGCGGTGCTCGCGCCGCGCGGTCCGGTGTGCGTGCTCGCGGGCGCCGGGACCGGCAAGACCAGGACCATCACTCACCGCATCGCGCACCTCGTCGCCGGCGGACACGTCGCCGCCGGGCAGGTGCTCGCGGTCACCTTCACCTCGCGGGCAGCGGGGGAGATGCGGCACCGGCTGGCGGCGCTCGGCGCGACGGCCGCCGCGCCCGACCTCGGGCAGGTGCAGGCCCGTACCTTCCATGCCGCGGCACTGCGGCAGTTGCGCTATTTCTGGCCGCAGGTGGTCGGGGACGTGCCGTGGCAGCTGCTCGACCGGAAATACCCCGTCGTGTCCCAGGCAGCGCGCCTGGCGGGCTTGTCCAACGCCGCGGACAACGTCCGCGACCTGGCAAGCGAGATCGAATGGGCCAAGGCCTCTCTCGTCGCCCCGGAGGACTATGCCGCCGCCGTGGCGCGGCATCGGCGCACCCCGCCCGTGGCCGCGGCCAAGGTCGAGGCGGTGTACGCGGGCTACGAGCAGCTCAAGAACGGCAGTGCGGGCGTGCTGCTCGACTTCGACGACCTCCTGCTGCACACCGCGGCGGCGCTGGAGGGCCACCCCGCCGTGGCGGAGGAGTTCCGCGACCGCTACCGCAGCTTCGTCGTCGACGAATACCAGGACGTCACGCCGTTGCAGCAGCGGGTGCTCGACGCGTGGCTCGGCGACCGCGACGACCTGACGGTCGTCGGCGACGCCAACCAGACCATCTATTCGTTCACCGGCGCCTCGCCGCATCAGCTGCTGAACTTCTCCCGCCGCTTCCCCGAAGCCACCGTAGTGCGGCTGGAGCGTGACTACCGCTCCACGCCGCAGGTGGTGACGCTGGCCAACCGGGTTATCGACGCCGCCCGCGGCCGCATCGCGGGCACCCGCCTGAAGCTGGTGGGCCAGCGCCCGCCGGGCCCGGAGCCGGTGTTCGCCGAATACCCCGACGAGCCTGCCGAGGCCGCCGCCGTCGCGGAGGCCGTCAGCGGGCTGATCGACAGCGGGGTCGCCGCCGCCGAGATTGCCGTGCTGTTCCGGGTGAACGCCCAGTCCGAGGCCTACGAGCAGGCGCTCACTGAGCGCGCCATCGCGTACCAGGTGCGCGGCGGAGAGACCTTCTTTCATCGCACCGAGGTGCGCCAGGCGGTGGAAGCCTTGCGCCGCACCGCAACTCGCGACGACCTGCCGGAGGTGGCGGGCGCCGGGCTGGTGTCGCTGGTCACCGCCGTGCTGGTTCCCCTCGGCCTGACCAAGGACGAGCCGGCGGGTGACAGGGCCCGGGAGCGGCGGGCCGCTTTGGCAGCCCTGGTACAGCTCACCGAGGATCTGCTCGGGGTCTTTCCGGACCTGGACCTGGCGGGGCTGCTGCGGGAGCTGGCCGCGCGCGCCGACGCCCGGCACCCGCCGACGGTGCAGGGCGTCACGCTGGCGTCGCTGCACGCCGCCAAGGGCTTGGAGTGGGACGCGGTGTTTCTGGTCGGCTTGGCCGACGGCACCTTGCCCATCGCCCACGTGCTGCAGGACGGCGCTGTCGACGAGGCGGGCTTGGAGGAGGAGCGCAGGCTGCTCTACGTCGGGGTGACGCGGGCGCGGGTGCATCTGCGGCTGTCCTGGGCGCTGGCGCGCGGCGAGAACGTCCGCAAGACCCGACGCCGGTCGCGGTTTCTGCAGGGCCTGGTGCCCGACAGCTCGCCCGCGTCCCGCATCGCCGCACCGGAGCCGGTGGGCAGGCGCAGGCCCGGCTGCCGGGTGTGCGGTGCACCGCTGCTGGACGCGAAGTCGACTCTGCTGGGCCGCTGTGTCGGCTGCGTCGTCGAGGTCGACCCGGATCTGTTCGCGGCGCTGCAGCAATGGCGCCAGGACACGGCCCGCGACTTGAAGATGCCCGCGTTCGTGGTGTTCAGCGACAACACCCTGACTGCCATCGCGGAGCAGCAGCCGCTCGACGAGCGCGCACTGGTGGCCATTCCCGGCATCGGCGCGACCAAGCTGAGCCGCTTCGGCGCGGATGTCGTGCGCATCGTGACCAAGCACCAAAACCGCAGGTGAAAAATAGGTTGTGCGGTTCAGGGGCGGGCCTTTAGGGTAGAGAAGTCATAGTCGGCCGCACGTTGTGAGGAAGGAGGCGAGTGCAGTGAATCACAGCATCATCAAAGATTCCGTCGCGGTAAACGCGGCGGTGTCCACACGTGCGCTCGCCCTCCCCGGGGGCGCCGCAGCCGCCGTCGGTGCGACTGAGAAGCGGCGCCTGCAAACGGCATGGCATGGGGTGCTGTTTGCACAGGCAGCAGCGTCCCGCCAGGGCATGGCCCCTGCATTGGGGGCACGCGTCCGTTACGCCCATCGCGCATCCGTGACCAGGAGTAGAGGCTTACAGCCTCACTATTGACACTCCGCTAAGGCCACGGATCGCACCAAGCGAAACCGTGGCCATAGTTTTCGGAGCCCGATCGGCTCCAGGCTTCGGCACCGGTTTCGTCCGACCATCGAAAACCGTTGCACACGAAGCAAAAGGAGAACGACGTGTCCACCGCGACCGTTCGCGTGACATGCCGACCGGACCCCCGCAGCCGCACCGCCTCCACCCTGAAGGCACTGCCCTGCCGGATTGACCCCGACCTGTGGTTCGCCGAGAGCCCGGCGGCCCTGGAGCAGGCCAAGACTCTCTGTGAGAGCTGCCCGATCCGTCGGGGCTGCCTGGCCGCGGCCCTCGATCGGGCCGAGCCTTGGGGTGTGTGGGGTGGGGAGATCTTCGACCAGGGAGTCGTGATCGCCCGCAAGCGCCCCCGCGGCCGCCCGCGCAAGATTCAGGTTGCCTGACATGACACGCAGCACCATCGGCGACAAGCAGCAAACCCGGTACGTCCTCCGTGCCGGGTTTGCTGCTTCTCCATTAGTCCTTACACCCAAATCACGCATCGACACCCGCAGCTGCGGGTGTCGATGCGTGATTTGGGTGTAAGGACTAATGCTTGCCGAGGATCTGACTGACGATCTTGGCGGCTTGGTCTTGCCACTGGGCATAGGCGAAGGGGAACGCCGACTGCTGGGTGTTCTGGGCCGCCTGCCACAGGGGGGTCTTCTGGAAGTCCGGGACCACCTGCTGTAGCGCGTTCAGGAACGCGTTGGCGGCGTAGTTCGGGTTGGTCACCTGATCCGGGCTGCCCCAGCCGCACGACGGACGCTGTTGGAACAGGCCGAGCGAGTCGTGGTCGACCGCGACGGTCAAGTTGTACAGCTTCGACTCCTGCAGCGCGGTGGCGATCGAGATCACCGCGGCGTAGGGCGGCAGATTGCGGTCCTCTACCGCGTGCACGATGGATTTGGCGTTCTCCCACTGCGCGGTATCCAGAGACACGTAGGACTGGTCGCCTTCGGCGGGAATCGGGTTCAGCTGCTCCGCGGACGGCGGCGGGCCTGGTTTAGCGGTGTGCAGCCGGTGCTGATGAGTCGCTGGGTCGCCGCCGAGCGCCGCGGCGGTGATGACGGGCCCCTCCTGTGACGCGCCCGCGCCGGACACGCTGGCAGGCAGGGCGACGAGCAGGGCCGCGGCGGCGGCGGCCACCAGCGGGCTCTTGCCCGTCAGCGGTGCATGAATCTTCTGATTTAGGCGCAAATTAGACAACCGGCGCGAAACCGGGCCTTTGGGACGGTTATCGGACACGACGTGTTCATCCTCCGGGGGTGCTGCCAACACGCGGCAAATGCGTGTTTACTGCCCTACGTCCAAAGGAACCCGGACCGTAGGGCAGGATTCTGGCAGTACGGTCGGTCGCTCCACCTGGTTTAGAGCGTGAAACCGACCGTAACCCAGGTTTTGTTACAAGTCATCTGTCTGAAATGTCCGATATGCGGATTCGGTATCGCGACGTGCTGTGCAATGTCCCAGTAAAACCAACACTTTTTAAAACAGGCGCAAATCCATCACAATCTCATAACGTGACGAAGGTCACGTTTAGCATCCCGACCTTTCGGACACCTGACGTCGTCAGGTGGCCGGGACGGGGTCGGCGAAGCCGGGCAGCCAGTCGGCCATGATCTGACGGAACCCCGCCTCGGCGTCGAGTTGGCAGGCGATGCCGACCGAGCCGACCAGGACCCGCATGATCATCACGTACTGGCTGGGCAGGTTCATGGCGCGACCGGTCTTGAACTGCTTGCTGTTGAAGTCCATGCCCGGCGCTGCGGCCTGTTGCAGCCACTTGCGGGTGAAATGAAAGGTCTCGCTGCGCAGCGGGTCGGTGATCGGCCGCAGGTAGTCCGCTACTTCCTGCGGGCTCACCTCGTGGCCGTCGAGGACGAAGCCGTTGTCGTACATCAGCTGCGTCAGCTCGTCGAAGCGCTCGCCGACCACCAAGCGCACCAGGGCGCCCAGAATCGGCGGCAGGCCCTCCGGGAACGGCGCGCACGCGCCGTAGTCGATGACGCCGAGGCGGTTGTCGTCGAGCATCATGTAGTTGCCCGGGTGCGGATCGCATTGCAGCAGGCCCGCGACGGCGGGCGAAGAGAAGTGGAACTCGGCCATCAGCGCGCCTGCCCGATCTCGCAGCGCCTTGTCGCCCTCTTTGATGATCTTCGACAGCGGCGTTCCGGTAAGCCACTCGCTCACAATCACTTTCGGTGCGCTCGCGATGACCTTCGGCACGACGAACCGATCGTGGCCTGCGAACGCCTTGGCGAAGGTGCGCTGGTTCTGCGCTTCGGTGCGGTAGTCGAGCTCCTCCTCGGTGCGGGCGCTGATCTCGGTCAGCATCGCCTTGACGTCGGCGCCGGGGGCCAGCGTCGAGAACAGGCCCGCCATCCGCTTGAGCGTCTTGAGGTCGGCGCGCAGCGCCTCGTCGGCGCCGGGGTACTGCACCTTCACCGCCACATCGCGGCCGTCGGACCAGACCGCGCGGTGTACCTGGCCGATGCTCGCCGACGCGGTCGGCGCATCGTCGAAATGCCGGAAGCGCTTGCGCCAGCCGAGCCCGAGCTGCTGGTCCAGCACCCGGTGCACCGAGCTGGTCGGCATGGGCGGCGCGTCGGCCTGCAGCTTGGTGAGCGCCTCGCGGTAGGGCTGCGCCAACTCCTCGGGAATGGCGGCTTCCATCACGCTCAGCGCCTGGCCGAGCTTCATCGCGCCGCCCTTGAGCTCGCCGAGCACCGAAAACAGCTGCTCTGCCGCTTTGCGGGCGAGTTCCTCGTTGATCTGCTGCCGATCCCCACCCGCCAACCTCTTGCCGAGGCCCACCGCGGCCCGCCCCGCTATGCCGAGGGGAATGCTCGCAAGCTTGGCGTTTCGCGTGGTTCGCCGGGTGCTCATCGAGTTGCGCGCTATCTCAGACACTCAACCATCATTGCTGACGAATCCGACATCGCGCTATAGGGTGGCGGTTGAACCTCCGAGGCGGCACGTGCAGCGCGGGTGCTGTGGCCACGGCCGCCGGTCGATCCGCAACTCGTGCAGGTCCAGCTCCACTGTGGCGTTGACGGTCGCAAGGGCGCAGTCCCGGCGGCGGGCG
Organism: Mycobacteriaceae bacterium; assembly: GCA_013362555.1. Taxonomy (GTDB): domain Bacteria; phylum Actinomycetota; class Actinomycetes; order Mycobacteriales; family Mycobacteriaceae; genus JABFVX01. The sequence goes on along the minus strand of JABFVX010000098.1, from coordinate 4,262 downwards.
GGCCGGAAGAGGGCGTCGCAGGCGGCCGTGATCTGGTTGAGCGCGAGGCCCGCGGTGACCGCGACCGAATCCGGGTCGGCGTGGCCGACGGCGCCGAGCAGTTGGGCTGCGAGATAAGGCCATTCGGGATCGCGGTCGCAGCGGAACAGGTCGGCGCAGCGCAGGCAGCTGGTGCGGCCGGGCACCACGAGCGGGCCGACCACTCCGCGGCCGTCCCGGATGCGTACCGGAAGGTGCGGCGCCCGGGCCTCGTGCAGCCGGTCCACCAGCGCGGGGTCGACGATCAGCGTGTCCGTCGGCACGACGAGGTGCGGCCGCCTGTCGCGCAAGCCGGTCGCCGACGGTGCGGCTGTGCGGCTGCGCGTGGTCGGGTGGCCGTGCCGTCGCAGGCTCTGCCACAGCGCGTCCGTCAGCGGACCGCTCCCGATCAGCCGTACAGCGGGCGGCCGGGCATGCACGTCCGGTGTGAGCACCGCCAACCCGGCCTGTTTCAGGTCGGTCAGCAGCGCCTGGGCCGCGTCGGGTGTCATGCCGACCTGCCGGGCCGTCGCGGCCACGTCCTCCGGCCGGAGCCCGGTCCGCAGCGCTCTCAGCAGCCCGAGCACCGCGTCGGTGGCAGGTTCCAGCAGCGTCGAGTCCTCCGGCGACCACCCCAGCTGTACCGCGCCGTCCCGTCTGCACAACACCGGCACGCCCGCCCGCAACATCAGTCTCCGCCCCATGCGAGGCAGTATGCCGAACCCAGCTACCCTACCGACCGGTTTCGCCTAACTCCGAAACCCGCGCTCCCCGACTACAACCCGCGCACCCGAGACTTTGCAGAGTGACCCATGACGTGCGCTCAGCGCACGTCATGGGTCATTCTGGAGAGCTGCTGTCGGGTTTGTCGTCGCCTCGGTCCTTCTTTTCCTGGGCCTCGCGCTCGCGTGCCTGGGTTTCTTCGAGGGCGGCGATGGGGTCGAAGCCGGCCTCACCGCTGGTGATGCCCGCGATGAATGCGGTGGGGTCGTCGAGGTCGGCCGAGTCGGGAAGCAGGTCCGGATGCGCCCAGACGCCGTCGCGGCCGTCGAGGCCTGCCTGCTCGGTCAGGGTGCGCCACAGCGCGCCTGCCTCGCGCAGCTTGCGGGGGCGCAGTTCCAGGCCGACCAGCGTCGCGAACGTCTGCTCGGCGGGGCCGCCGGTCGCGCGCCTGCGGCGCAGCGTCTCGGTGAGCGCGGCGACGCCGGGCAGCCTTTCGCCGAGCGCCTCGGTGACCACCGTTTCCACCCAGCCTTCGATCAGCGCCAGCATCGTCTCCAGGCGCTCCAGCGCCTGTTTCTGCTCCGGGGTGGTCTGCGGTTCGAACGCGTTCTGCGCGAGCAGTTCCTCCAGCTTGGACGGATCCTGCAGGGCCGCCGGGTCGATGCCCGCGGCTGCCTCCTCGATCGCGCTGAAGTCCACCTTGATGCCGCGCGCGTAGTCCTCCACCGCGCCGAGCAGGCGCTGCCGCAGCCACGGCACGTGGTGGAACAGCCGCTGGTGGGCCGCCTCGCGGGCAGCAAGGAACACCAGGATCTCGCGCTCGTCCTGTTCCAGCCCGGAACCGAATTCGGCGATCGCGGCGGGCAGCAGCGCTGCGGTGCCCGCGGGACCGAGCGGCAGGCCGACGTCGGTGGAGGTCAGCACCTCCTGGGCCAGCTGACCCAGCGCCTGCCCCAACTGCGAGCCGAACGCGTAGCCGCCCATCGACACCAGCATGCCCAGCATCGGCCCGGCCATGTCCCTGGCCTCGTCCGGCAGGGTGTTCGTCCACACGCCGGAGACCTGTTGTGCGACCGGGTCGCACAGTCGCTTCCAGGTGTCGATCGTGTTCTCGAGCCAGTCGTTCGCGGTCCAGGCCACCGTCTTCGTCGCACCCGCGGGCAGCGTCGTCGCGGCGTCGAGCCACAGCTCGGCCAGGTGGGCCGCCTCGGCCACCGCGGCGGCCGACTCCGGCGACACCGGTTCGACCGTGCTGCCCAACTGCCTGCGGGCCAACTGTTTGGCTACGTCGTAGTTGACCGGGCCCGAGCCGCCCCCGGGACCGCCGCCCTCGCCCATGTTGCTCAGCATCTGGCCGAACTCGGTGAGCATGCGGCCCAGTGCGGCCGGGTCGAAACCGGCGGCCGGGTCGAACGGGTTGTCGCCTGGCCGGTCGGAGTCGTCGTCGCGGCCGGAAAACCCGAACGGCATGTTACTCATGTCATCCACCGTACTGGCTGTATCGGCCGCTTCGCTCACCGCGTAATGCTCGGTGCCCCATGCTTCCCGGCTGTCGCATTGGGCAACGACTATTGTCCTGTTGGTGAACCGCAGGATTGCGACATTGCTGGTTGCGTTGGGGCCGCTGCTCGGGCTCGGGATCGCCGGGTCGGTGGCCACCGTCCCCTATGTCGCGCTGGGTCCAGGGCCGACGTTCAACACCATCGGAACTGTGGATGACAACGGGCAGGTCAAGCAGGTTGTCGCCATCGAGGGCGCGCAGACCGAGCCGGTGAGCGGCAACCTCAATATGACGACGGTCTCCGTTCGCGACAAGCTGACGATTTTTCAGGCTTTCGGACTGTGGCTCAGCAGCGACCACGGCATCGTCCCGCGCGCGGAGGTGTATCCGCCGGACCGCTCCCGCCAGGACGTCGACAAGGACAACGCGGCCGATTTCGCCAAGTCCGAGAACAGCGCCGAGATCGCGGCGCTGCGATACCTGAAATACCCGATCACCGTGGTCGCCGTCGGCGTCGGCGAGGTGGGCGACAAGAGCCCCGCGAAGGGCATCCTGAACGAGGGCGACCAGCTGTTGAGCGTCGACGGCGTCCCGGTGAAGACGGCCAAGGGCGTGCAGGAGCAAGTGTCGGCCCACAAGCCGGGCACGGAGCTGCCGATCGAGGTGCGGCGCGACGGCAAGCAGCAGAACGTGAAGGTCAAGCTCGGCGAGCGCCCCGACGACAAGTCCAAGGGCTTCCTGGGCATCACCCCGGAAGAGCAGGACAAGGCCGAGGTGCCGTTCAAGGTCCACTTCAACCTCACCGACATCGGCGGCCCGTCCGCTGGACTGATGTTCAGCCTGGCGGTGGTGGACAAGCTCTCGCCCGGCGAGCTCAGCGGCGGTACGTTCATCGCGGGCACCGGAACAATCGACGACCAGGGCAAAGTCGGCCCGATCGGCGGGATCACCTACAAGATGATCGCGGCCCGCCAAGCCGGCGCGATCACCTTCCTGGTTCCCGCCGACAACTGCAGCGAGGCCCGCGAGCACATCCCCGCCGGACTGCGCCTGGTCAAGGTCGACACACTCCCCGGCGCCGTCTCCGCCCTCGAGTCCCTCAGCACCGGCGGCCCGGCCCCCACCTGCGACGCGAAGTAGCCTGTCGAACCTCCGGAGGTTCGACAGGCTACCTATGTCCGCCCTAGGCGTGACCGATGTGACGGCGGGGGCCGGGCACGAGGCTTACCGGAGTGCCCACAGGCAGCGGCGTGGAGCGGTCCATCGAGACCGTACTGGGGATCGAGCGCCCCGACGGAGCCCCGCAGCAGATGCGCACGCTCGCCCTGGCATGGCGCAATGCCGGCGAACTCTTCATAGCCTCGGCGTCGGCCTGCGAGCGGCATGCGGACACGCTGCTGAACTCAGGTGAAGGCCACGTGGCGGCTGCCGTCGCCGCTGGCAGTCGAAGGACGGCACAGTTGGCCCGTAGCAGCGGCGAATGCTGCCTCAGCCTCGGCGCGGAAACCGACGACGCCGCCGTCGGCGTCGAATTCGGCCAGCTCAGTTGGGATTACATCGGTCTCATCACACTGATCCAGCTGAGTGCGGCGGCTTATGCGGCCCTGTGCACCGGCGGCGTCGCAGCGCCACAGGCGCTGCAGATCCGGTTGGCAGGACGCCATGCGGTCGCCACTGCGCTGCGGAAGGTGCTCGAATTCATCGCCACGGGTGGCATCAAGGCGCACATGAAGCGCCACGTGCTGTTGGCCGGTTCGGCGGCGTGGGGCGGTGCCCTCGGCGCGGCCGTGCCGCTGGCGGCCCAGCTGAAGCAGATGACGGAGGGGCGCCGCGACCAGGTGGACTGGCAGTCTGCGGTGACGTCCGGAGCCGCAGGCCTTGTCGGCGGGCTCGCGGGCGCGGCCGCCGCATCTGCGCTGTCGCCGCTGGTCGGAAGGGTTGCCGCGCGGATCGCCGGGGCCGGCGGGGCCCGAGGCCCGCGGATCGGCGCGGCGGTGTTCAGCACGACCGCGCTCGGGGT
>JABFVX010000305.1 GCA_013362555.1 Mycobacteriaceae bacterium | reverse complement strand
ACCGTCGGCGTGACGACCGGCGCCGACGTCCGGTCGATGTCGTGCGGCGACCTGCCGCTGCTGCCCGGCGAGGCGGGTGCTGTCGCCGCGGCGAGCGAAAGCTATGCCGCGGGAAGCGAATCCAACGACGTCGGGCAGGGCGGTAACCCGCCGTACGCCGGCGACGGGGTGTCGCTGCGCGCCACGTATTACCGGCCGGAGACGGTCAACGCCGTGTTCGTCGCGGTGCTGCAGCGCGTCCAGGCGTGCCCCAACCGGCAGGTCGATCCGCTGCGCTACGTCGTGCCCGTACCGACGAGCGGGGACGATCCCGGCCCGCCGCACCCGCCCGGCGCCCGGTATTCGAGCGGACTGACCCGCCTGGACCTGGTCCACGGCAACCGGCTCGCGTGGCGCGGCCTCGTGCCCGACGGCGCCTCGCCGATCGGCTCGGCCGAACACGCCACGTGTCTGCTCGATCGCACCGGCGTGCTGGTGATACGTTCCTGCGGCATGAGCCTCGACAGCAGGCGCGCGGACGCCTTGGCACTCTCCGGTCTGGCCGCGCTGCAGGGACGGTGAGCGCGCGCCGCGCGACCAAGCGCGCGTACCTGATGTGCCCGCCCACCTATTTCGACGTGGTGTATTCCATCAATGACTGGATGCACCCCGACGAGCCGGTCGACGCAGGCCGCGCGATGCGGCAATGGGAGCTGCTGCGCCGGACTTACCTCGATCTCGGCCACGAGGTGGCGGTGATCGACGCGGAGCCGGGGCTGCCGGACATGGTCTTCGTCACCGACAGCGGAGTGGTGGTGGACGGCGTTGCCATGGGCGCGCGCTACCGTTCCGCCCAGCGCGCCGCCGAGGCCGACTACGTGCTGCGCTGGTTCGTCGAGCACGATTTCGTGCGGCCGACCAGGCCGGATTTCATCAACGAGGGAGAAGGCGACTTCCTCGTGGTCGGCGACGTGATCCTGGCGGGAACCGGCTTTCGCACCGACGAACGGGCGCATGCCGAGCTCGGAGCTCACCTCGACCGCGAAGTGGTGACGCTGCGACTGGTGAACCGGCACTATTACCACGCCAACACCGCACTCGGCGTGCTGGACGACCACACCATCGCCTACCTGCCGCAGGCATTCGCCCCGGAGAGCAGAGCCGAGCTGGAGCGGCGCTACCCGGACGCGATCATCGCCGAGGAGGACGACGCCGCCTGGCTCGGCCTCAACCTCGTCAGCGACGGCAAGAACGTCGTGATTGCCGCCCAGGCGACCGCCCTGATCGCCAAGATCACCGCCGCGGGCTTCACGCCCGTCCCCCTCGACTACTCCGAATTCCGCAAGTCCGGCGGCGGAATCAAATGCTGCACCCTGGAACTCCGAACGTAACCGCTGACAGCCGCACCCCTTCGTGCCAAACGCACTGGCTTTTGCGGCCTATTTCCGGTGCGTTTGGCCAAAAGGCGTGCGTCTGCATCAGTGGAGGAGGGGGGAGATGGCGTTGGCCGCTTGGACGGCTTTGGATTGGCAGGTTTGTTGGGAGCCTCGGCGGCCGGTGTCGAGGGCGACCTTGGCGATCCACACGCCTTGGACGAAGGTCAGCTTGCACTGGCCGGGGGAACTGGGCTGGGCGTCGAAATCCGCGGTGCTCGAGGAACCGATCCGCGGGGCGTGCGCGGGGGTGTAGAAGGCGTGCGCGGAATTGTGGTCGGTCGTCGCGTCCTGCGGGGAACCGTAGCGCCACAGCACCACTTCGTGGCTGCCCCAGGTGCAGCGCCGGGTCTGCAGTGCGGGCCTGCCGGTGGAGTCGGCTTGGCTGCCGCCGGTCAGCTCCGGCAGCCCGGACCGCTGCGCGACCGTGTCACAGGTGGGATACCCGGCGAATTGCGCCGGGTCTACGGGCTTTCCGGTGGTCGTCGGCGGCTGGTACGCGGACGTGGTGGTGCTGAGCGCGGCGGCCTGGGATTCGGTGGTGTGGGCGGAAGTCGTCGTCGTTGACGACGCCGCGGTGCTTGCGTCGCTGTCGCCGCCCCGGTTGACCAACACGATGCCCGCCACCAGCGCGGCGAGCACCACCAGCGCCGCGGCGGCCACCCAGCCGACCGCCGCGCCGTTGGGCTTGGCAGGCTGCGGGGCCCATGCCGCGGGTGGGGCCGCCTGCCGCTGCGGGCCGGGGCCGACGGGCTGCGGCATCGGGGTCGGCCGCGTGGGCTGCGTGGGCTGGGTCGGCTGCGTGGGTTGAGTCGGCTGCGTGGGTTGAGTCGGTTGGGTTGCCTGCGGCGGGGCGCTCGGCATCGGCGCGGCTTGGTGGCCCGCGCGGGATTCGGCGACGCCGTCTTCCCAACCGGCGAGCACCGCGCCTTGGGCGACAACCGTTTTCGGGTCGTCGAGGGTCGCCACCCGCAACAGCGCCCCGAGGCGGGTGTGAACCAGCGGGATTCGGGACGATCCGCCGATGAGGTACACCGCGGCGGCGTCGCCGCCCGCCTGCGTCAGCGTGGCGCGGGCCAGCTCCACCCCGCGGCCGACTTCCGGTTCGATCAGCTCCTCGAACTCCGGGCGGGTCAGCATCAGCACTTCGCGCATGCCGCCCGCGGTGACGGCGATGGTGGCCTGCGCCGTCTCCGACAGCACCTCCTTGGCGCGCCGGATCCCCTCGTCCAGCGCCCAGAGGTCGCGGGCGGCGTCCGGGCCGCGCAAGCAGTCGAGCAGTTCGGCGTTGCGGTCCGACAGCTGACTGTCCACCCAGCGTCGGATGGCCGCGTCGAAATTTCGTCCACCGAGGGCGTTGTCGCCGAGCGCCGATATGACCCGGAACGAACCGTCCGGCAGCGCGCCCAGCACGGCGACGTCGAGGGTGCCGCCGCCGAAGTCGAACACCGCGATCCGCTCGCCGGGGCGCACGGCGCTGCCGCGCCGGTAGTACCGCACCGCAGCGCGCGGCTCCGACACCGTGCGCACCAAGCGGCGCGGATAGCCCACCTCGTCCGCGGCGTCGCGCAGCACGTCCACCTGCTGCGGCGACCAGTTCTCCGGGTGGGTCAGCACCAGCCCGGCGGGGCGC
>JABFVX010000266.1 GCA_013362555.1 Mycobacteriaceae bacterium | reverse complement strand
ATGCGCAACAGGAGACGGTACGCCGTGATCACCATCGAGGCAAGACATACGGGTGAGGGGTATATGAGATCTATGTCACGTTGCGATCCATATACCCCCCATACGTATGGTCATCGCATGAGCAGGCTTAACAAGATCACCGTTGTCGGTGCTTCGCTGGCAGGGCTGCGGGCCGTGCAGACACTGCGCCGGGAGGGCTTCGCGGGCGAGGTCACGCTGGTCGGCGCCGAGACGCATGTGCCGTACAACCGCCCGCCCCTGTCGAAGAGCGTGCTGCACGGCGACGACGACATCGCACTCCCGGGCGCGGAAGAGCTCGACGACCAGTGGCTGCGCGGGCGCAAGGCCGTACACCTCGACACCAGGAACCGGACGGTCACCCTCGACGACGGCACCGAGGTCGGCCACGACGGGCTCGTCATCGCCAGCGGCGCGCGCCCGCGGCGGCTCGACGGGGTGCACACCCTGCGCACCATCGACGACGCGCTGGCGCTGCGCGCGAAGCTCGACTCGGGGCACGAGCACGTGCTGGTCATCGGTGGCGGGTTCATCGGCGGCGAGGTGGCCTCGACGGCACGGCAGCTCGGCCGGAAGGTCACCCTGATCGGCTCCGCGCCGTACCCCATGCACGCCGGGCTGGGCGAGGAGGCAGCGCGCTGGCTGGCCGCGCACCACGAGCGCAACGGCGTCGAGCTCATCACGAACGTCCGGGTCACCGCCGTGGACGGTGGCCGAGTCCGGCTCAGCGACGGCCGCACCGTCGCCGCGGACCTGGTCGTCGGCGGCATGGGCGTGCTGCCGAACACCGAATGGCTGGACGGCAGCGGCCTGGCCGTGGACGACGGCGTGCTGTGCGAGCCGACGCTGTTCGCGACCGGCTCGACAGACATCGTGGCCGCGGGGGATGTCGCACGCTGGCCGCACACCCACTTCGGCGGGGAGACGGTACGCATCGAGCACTGGTCCAACGCCAACGAGCAAGGCGCGGTCGCCGCCCGCAACCTGCTGGCCGGGGCGGAGAACGCTCAACCCTTCGTGGACGTGCCGAACTTCGCCACCCATGTGCATGGCGCCCGCATCCAGACCGCCGGACTGCCGCACCTCGCCGACTCGGCGAGCATCGCCACCGGCTCCCCCGAAGAAGATCGCTTCGCCGTGGCCTTCACGCGGGACGGCGTGCCGGTCGGCGCCGTCGCCGTCAACTCCCCCAAGGACCTGATCAAGCTGAAGCGGGCGATCGCGGCACGCGAGATGCCTCCATCACCGTGATCGCGAAGCTGACGCCACGAAGAAGGGCAGCGCCAGGAACATGCGTCCCACCTGGGCGCGCGTCCTCTGGTCGCTCACCCACGCCGCTTCCTGCTCGCGGGTGACGGCTCCGGCGGCGCGTGCTCCCTCCGCGATGCCGGTGAGCATGGGCAGCATGGCCGTGTCGGTGAAGACGCCCACGTGTGCCTCCACCTGGACGTCCTGGAAGCCCGCGTCGAGCAGCAGGTTGCGGTAGCGGCGAGCCGCACGGGGATTCGGGACCAGGTCGGCGCGCGCGTGCACGATGGCCCGGGTGAGCACCGGGTCATCGGAGTCGATGATGAAGGCGTCCCAGTCCTGCCCGACGAGCACGATACGCCCGCCCGGAGCCAGCACCCGCTTCGCCTCCTCCAGCGCCTTGGCCGCGTCGGCGAGCTCGTGAAAGACCTTGTCGGCTCGGTACCCGGCGACCTGCCCGTCGTCGAGCGGCAGGTCGAAAGCATCGCCGATCCGGAAGTCCGCATGCGGCCGGCGATGGCGGGCCACCGCGATCATCTCCTCGCTGACGTCCACGCCGATCGAGCTCATCCCGCGCTCCGCGAGTTCCTCGACCGCGCGGCCCGCGCCGCAGCCGACATCCACCACGGCCGCGCCGTCGGGGAGGGTGAGCAGATCGTACGAGCGCGTGCGCAATGCGACGGCCCCGGGCAACGCGTCAGCGACGTCGAGCAGCTTGATGAGCGATTCCATCGAGTTGTTGTCTTTGGACATGTGGGCCAGCATGCGACTTAATGTCGACATGAAGTCAAGTGCGACCATGAGCATCGGTGAAATCGCGGAGCGGTTCGGCCTGGCGACGCATGTCCTGCGGCACTGGGAGGCGATGGGCCTGATCGCGCCGGCCCGTATCGAAGGAGCGCGCCGCCGCTACGGGCCTGACGACCTCTACCGGGTGGCCGTGATCCTGCGTGGCAAGGAAGCCGGGTTCAGCCTGGAAGAGATCCACGAGATGATGGCCACCTCGGACGCGGCAGCACGGCGCGCTGTCCTGCTGCGCCGCCGGGAGGAGCTGGCCCGGCGCATCGCCGAGGCGCAGGCGTCGCTCGAGCTCATCGACTGCGCGCTGGACTGCGATCACGAGGACCTGGCCGGTTGTCCCCATTTCCGATCCGCGGTCGAGGAGCGGGTCCCCGCGGCCGTCACGCCTTGAGGCCGGTACCTGGCGCCCGAGGGGCCGACGTCTACTATGGCTAATGGTAGATCGAGCGCTACCGGGCGGATATGGAGGAGAACCATGACGACCGGGGACATCAAGGATCGCAGCACGGCGGTTCTCGACGTGAGCGGGTTGCAGTGGGCCTCGGAGCAGAACGTGGTGCGTGCCGTCCTGAGCCGCCGCCCCGGAGTGATCGAGGTCGAGGTGAACCCGGTCGGGCAGACCGCCGTCGTGGTGTTCGACCCGAGGGCCACGTCCTTGGCCGAGCTGCGCCGCTGGGTCCAGGAATGCGGCTATCACTGCGCGGGGCAGTCCGTACCGTCGCATGTCTGCGATCCCCTGGCAGAACCCGACCCGCCGGGCGTCGCCGAAGCCGTCCGTGAGGCCCCTGCCGAGCATGGAGAGCACGCAGGTCCGTCGCCGCACGAGGCGATGGGGCACGGGGGCCATGGCGCCATGTCGATGGAGGCCATGGTCTCCGACATGCGCAACCGGTTCCTCGTGGCGGCCGTGCTGTCCGTCCCGATCCTGATCTGGTCGCCGATCGGGCGCGAGGTGCTGGGGCTGGACGTGCCGGTGCCGT
>JABFVX010000482.1 GCA_013362555.1 Mycobacteriaceae bacterium | reverse complement strand
CTGGGCCCGCACCGGCAGCGACGCCGTCGCGCGCGCCAATCTGTTGGTGGGCACACAGCTTCCGGTCGGCAAGGACGCTCAGACCGACATCGTCAACTTGGTGTCGTCGGGCAAAGCGGCGGTGGCCGACGCGGCCTACATGCCCCGTACCAGTGGGCGTTTCGTCCAAGTCACCGGCGCCGACGCGGACTCGCCGCGCCAGGAGTCGCTGTGGTGGGTCGCCGAGAACGGCGTGCGTTACGGGATCGATGTGAAGGCCGCCGAGCACGCGGGCACCGACCCGGTTCTGCAAGCCCTCGGTCTCGGCGCCCCGGTGCCCGCGCCGTGGAGCATCATCTCGCTCTTTCCGGCGGGTCATGTTCTTTCCCAACGGGATGCGCGGCTGCAACACGACGGAATCGCCCCGGCCGAGTTGGTCGCCCCGCTGCCCGGCAGTCACGTCGGCGGCTGACAGTGCTCCGAACTCTCCCCGGAACGACCCACGAGTTGCGTTGGACGCACGTTATGGGTCGTTCCGGAGGTGGGCAGTCCGGCACGGCGCCAACTGATTTGACATTCCCTTGACATCGGCGCCGTACGCTGCCAGGCGTATCGCGGGCCGTTCCAGGACGTTCTATGAACCGGTTTGTGCTCCAAATACCGGTTGGTAGCGAAATATGCACGCGGCCGGCGTATTTCGGGTGTTGTTCCCCACATTGGGAACCCTTACGCTCAAGATGTTATACGGCAAGTTGGCGCGTGAAGGCACCGATGACGACTACCCAGCGTTTCGTGCGGCAGGCTCGACCCCTCAAGGGGCCCAAGGCTCCTGCGGTGACCGAGCTGCGTCTGGCCGCGCCGGTGGAGCTGCCGAAGCCGGTGCCGCCGTCGAAGCTGCGGGTCGTGTTCATGGTCGTCATGGTTGCCGCCGTGATCGGCATGGTGGCGATGTCGTTCCGCATGGGCCGCACAATGGGTCCGATGTCGCTGTTCTTCCCGGTCATGATGGGCGTGTCGATGTTCGGCATGTACGGAATGCAGGGCGGCGGCGCGGCGGGCGGCAAAGGCAATGCCGAATTGAACGAGGACCGAAAGGATTTCCTGCGCCTGATCGGCAACAACCGTGACACGGTGCATCAGGCGGAGCGCGAGCTGTTCGCCTATCTGCACTACATCCATCCCGGGCCGGACGAAATCGGCGCGGTGGTGGGCACCAAGCGGATGTGGGAGGTGCAGGCGGCCTCGCCCAACTTCTTGCGAATTCGAGTGGGACGCGGCCGAATCGCGAACCAAGTTCGGGTGGTGGTGCCGGAGGCGGCGCCCCTCGAGGACCTGGATCCGGTTGGCGTGGTCGAGGTTACCCGGTTCGCCAAGGCCTTCGCGACGGTCGGCGGAATGCCGGTGTCGCTGAACCTGGTCGCGGTGCCGCAAGTGGTGTTCGAGGGGCACCGCGACACCGTGGGTGCGCTGGCCCGGGCGATGATCGCCGAGGCCGCCGTCATGCACGGTCCGGACCAGCTCGGCATTGCGGCCGTGGTGTCGGATCCGGACGCACCGGAATGGTCGTGGCTGAAGTGGCTGCCGCACACCCAGCATCCCACTGAGACGGACGGGTTGGGTCCGGCCCGAATGCTGTATCCGACCGTCGGGCAGCTGCGCGCGAAGCTGCTCGCGCCGTTGAGCCGCGGGCCGTTCTCACCCAACAACACACCCAGCCAGGATCGTAAGCACTACCTGTTGTTCATCGACGTGGGCGGTCCGCTCATCGAGCGCGACATCTCCGGAGTCGACGGCTGCACGTGGATGTGCCTGCGCCCGGTCGACCAAGCCCTGCCGCGCTCGATGACGTTCGTCGTCGGTGCGGACCGACTCATGGACGAACGCTCCGTGCGGGGCGGCACGCGGCGCATCGGGGAGGTCGACGCCATGAGCGTGCAGGCCGCCGCGGCGCTGGCGCGCAACATGTCGCCGTTCCGATTGACGTCTGTGGTCGAAGCGGTTGCGAAGGACCAGGCGGGCGGCGCCACGTGGCCCGACATCGTCGGGGTCGCCGACCCGGGCAGCATGGACCTGGCGCAGCAGTGGCGCAGGCGTCCGGACAGCGACCGGGCTCGCCTGAGCGTGCCCTTCGCGCACGACCCGCTCGGTTCCGTCGTCTTTCTCGACATCAAGGAGCCCGCCGAGGACGGCATGGGCCCGCACGGCATGTGCGTCGGCGCGACCGGTTCCGGAAAGTCGGAATTCCTGCGCACCCTGGTGCTGTCGCTGGTGACGACGCACTCGCCGGACGTGGTGAACCTGCTGCTGGTGGACTTCAAGGGCGGGGCGACCTTCCTCGGCTACGAAAGGCTGCACCACGTGACGGCGGTGGTGACCAACATGGAGGAGGAAGCCGAGCTCGTCGCCCGCATGGAGGACGTGCTCTACGGCGAACTCGATCGCCGCCAGCGGATTCTGCGCGAGGCGGGAAACTTCGCCAATGTCGCCGACTATGAAAGGGCAAGGGAGCAAGGCGCAGATCTCGCGCCGCTGCCGACGCTGTTCATCATCCTCGACGAGTTCGCCGAACTGCTCAGCCAGTATCCCGACTTCTCGAAGTTGTTCGTCGCGATCGGCCGCTTGGGCCGGTCGCTGCGGGTTCACCTGCTGTTGGCGTCGCAGAAAGTGCCGTCGAGCCGCATGGGCGAACTGGAGGCGCACCTGTCCTACCGGATCGCGCTGCGCACGAACCAGACCAGCGACTCCCGCGACGCCATCGGCACCGCCGACGCCTACCACTTGCCGAAGAAGCCGGGCTCGGGATACCTGCGGGTGGGTTCAGGGGACCTGCAACGCTTCCAGGTTGCGTTCGTCGGTGGCCCGTACGCCTCGCCGCGCGCCGTCGGTCCGGCCCGCGGGCGGGCGCGACGCAGCGCGGAAGGCTATGTGAAGCCGAGCCTGTTCACGTCCGCGCCGGTCGTCGACGTCACGCCCGCCGTCGACCTCATTCCGGAGGCGGCGCCGCCGATTCCGGAGGACGAGCAGGTCTCGCTGATGGAGACGGCCTTGCAGCAGCTGACCGGACACGGACGGCCCGCGCACCGGATGTGGCTGCCCCCGTTGGGTATTCCGCCGACACTGGACCAGCTGATCGACGCCGCCCCGAAGGACGCGCTGCATTTCCCGGTCGCCGTCGTCGACAAGCCGCGCTTGCAGCGCCAGGACGTGTTCTCGGTGGACTTGTCCGGCGGCGGTGGGCACATGGCGGTCTGCGGCGGGCCGCAGTCCGGCAAGTCGACCATGCTCCAGACGCTGATCATGGCCGCCGCGCTGACCAACACCCCCGAGCAAGTGCAGTTCTACTGCATCGACTTCTCGGGTGGCTCGCTGATGGCGCTCAAGGGGCTGCCGCACGTCGGGTCGGTGGCCAACGCCCGCGAGGTCGACCGCATCCGCCGGACCATCGCGCTGGTGACCAACCTGCTGGACACCCGCCAACAGGTGTTCACCCAGCTGGGCATCGAGTCGATGCGGAAGTTCCGCAGTCTCAAGGCAGGTGTCGGCGACCCGGCGGCGGTGGCGGCACTGCGCTCGCACGACCGGTTCGGCGACGTCTTCCTGGTTGTGGACGGCTGGGACATCGGCTTGTCCAGCAGCGGGCAGTTCTATGACGAGTACATCGGCCATTTCGAGTCACTTGCGTTGCAGGGGTTGAACTTCGGGATTCACCTGATCGTGTCCACCTCTCGGTGGATGGGCGTCAAGACGGTGATCAAGGACCTGATGCAGACCAGGTTGGAGATGCGCCTCGCGGACACCAGCGACACCATGTTCATGAAGAAGCGGGCGGCGGTGCAGGCGATTCCGGAGAACCGGCCCGGACGCTGCATCGGTCCGGAGGGCCTGCATATGATGTGCGCGCTGCCGCGCGTCGACGGGGTCGGCGACGCGGACTCGGCCGTGGCGGCGATGCAGCAGGCGATCCAAGCCCTGACCGACCGGCACGGAGAGGTTCGGGCGCCCGCGGTCCGGCTGCTGCCCGACGTGGTCCGCCTGGAGGAGGTTCGGGCGGCGGCGCCCGTGCCGGCGAATACCGCGCAGCGGCTGCGGGTGCCGTTCGGCGTCCGGGAATCGGACCTCGGCCCCGCGGTGCTCGATTTCGGCGTGTCGACGCACTTCCTCGTGTTCGGCTCGTCCGGCGCGGGCAAGTCGACCGTGCTCGCGGCGCTGATCGAGTCGATCGTCCGGCAGTGCACTCCCGACGAAGCCGCGTTCATCGTCGTCGACTACCGCAGGCGACACATGGAGGCGGTGCCCGACAGTCATTTGATCGCCCATTTGTCGAGTTCGGCGGACGTCGAAGGCGCGGTGCCGCAGATTCTGCAGAAGATGAAGGGCAGGCGCCCGCCCGCGGGCGTGACGGCGCGGCAGTTGACCGAACGCTCGTGGTGGACCGGGCCGGACGTGTTCCTGTTCGTCGACGACTACCACATGGTCGTCCAGCGCGGACAGCTGAATCCGCTGGATCCGCTGAAGGAGATTCTGGTGGACGGGCGCGACACCGGCTTTCACGCCGTGGTGGCGCGCAATATCGCGCAAGCCGACAGTGCCTTGTACGACAGCGTCGTCGGCCAGATCAAGAACGTGAACTCTTCCGGCTTCCTCATGGACGGCATGCCGAACGAGGGCAGGCTGATCGGCGACGTGAAGCCGGCCAGACAGCCGCCAGGACGCGGCATCTTGGTCGAACCGATGACGTCCGGCAAGGACCTCGTCCAATGCGCGTGGATGCCGCATGGATAGCGGGGACGGTTCGTTGAATGTAGCAGTGGGCGCAGGGCAGGAGGTGTTCGATCAGCTGCCTTCGACGGTTGTGGTGAAGATGTGCCAATTTATCGCAAGGAGATGACATGTCGATTTTCAATCAGAATACCGAGGTCCTCACCGGTTCGGTGGGACGGTTCCTGGACAGCTTTTCCGAGTACCGGGTCGCCACGGCCCGCCTGCGGGGTTACGAAGACGACCTTCAGGATCCGAAGAAGTTCCACGGACAGACGAAGAGCGCGGCGGTCACCGCGCACCAGGCGTATGTCGCCAAGGCCGACCAGCTCAACGCGACGCTGGAGAAGATGGCCGAGGCGCTGAAGATCACCAACGCCAATGTGCACGCCCAGGACGAGCACAACATGGCGCAGTTCCAGTCTCTGACCAAGATGGACTGGGCGCGGTTCTAACAGCCCGAACCCACCTGCCACTCGAATTAAGGAGCTTCGCAATGTCTTTCGACACGATTACATTCAACTTCGCCGCAATCCAGGGCACCGCGGACGACATCGGGCACGAAGTCGGCGCGCACGAGCGGATTGCCGACGACCTCAAGCAGCAGATCGCCGTGGTCAACTCGCCGGACAACCTCGAGGGCGACCGGCAGGTGGCCTTCAACGAGGCAGCCTCGAAGTACCAGCAGCAACTCACGGAGCTGCACCAGGCCGGACAGGCGTACAAGGCCGCGTTGGTCCAGGCGGCGGCCGACATGAAGGTGTCCGATGCCCGACAGGCGAGCGAGTTCGCCTCGCGGCTGGCCTGAGTCGGCCGCGGCTGAATCCGGTCAGGAGCGGTGATGTCACCTGTTCTGGGTGTTGACCCGGCGTTGATGACGACGACCGGGGCCGGCGTAATCGCCGGCCAGGGGTCCGCTGGCGCGGCGACGGCGGGGTTGGCCACTCCGCTGCTGCCCGTGCCCGCGGGCGCGGACGATGTGAGTCTGCTTGCGGCGACGCAGTTCTCGACTCATGCGGCGGACTTGTTGCTCAAGGTCGCCACCGGGTTCGTGAACGGCGCCGCGTCCGGATCCACGCTCGCCGAAGTGGCCGCCGCCTTCACGGCGCAGGACGGCGAAGGCGCGGCGCGGATCTCGACTGTGTCGAAAAAAGTCTAGTGGCAGTTAGTGAGTGCTCGAGAACTTCCTGAATGACCCATGACGTGCATCCAACGGACTTCACGGGTCATTCAGGAGGGTTGGCAACCCAGCCACCCACGTTCTCGAACACACTCTGAGAGGAGAAAGTCGTGCCATTGGGAATCTATGCCGCTTTGCCGCCAGAGGTGAACGTGGCGCGACTCCTCGCGGGTGCGGGCGCGGCGCCGATGTTCGCTGCTTCGGGAGCGTACTCGGCGCTTGCGCAGACCCTGAATACCCTTGCGGCGACCATGCAGTCGCAAGTCCAGACCATGATGAACACGTGGAGCGGCGACGCGGCCAAGACGGCGGATCCTGCCTTCGCACGGTACTTCGACTGGCTGCGCACCGCCGCGGTGGGCGCGCAGTCGGATTCGGCCCGGGCAGGCGCGCAGGGCGCGGCGTACCAGTCCGCGGTCGCCGCCATGCCCACAGTCGCCGAGATGGTCGCCAACCGGGCCGCCATGGCGGCGTTGGTGGCGACGAACGTGGCGGGCGCGACGACCGCCGGAATCGCGGCGACCGAGGCCAACTACCTGCGGATGTGGACGCAGGCGGCAGCGGTGATGAGCGCCTACGACGCGGAGACCACCCAAAACGTCGCGTCGGCACAGCAATCCACCCAGGCGCCCGACATCGTGTCGAAGCTGTCCGGGCTCGCGTCGGCGATGAACGGGCCACTGTCGCAACTGGTGCAGCAGATTCAGCAGGCCGTCCAAGAGCGTGAGAAGGCCGCGGCGCCGGTGCCGAAGCTCGACCTCGCGCCACTGGGCGGCATCACCGGTGGCCTGCTGGGCCTGCTCGGTACGGGCGTCGGCCTGGCGAGCGGCCTGGCCGGCGGAGCGTCGAATCAGCCAGTGCTGCACCCGATTGCGAACCCGCAGGCGTCCGGTCCGTTCGTCCTGCCCGCCGCGTGGTCCGCACAGGGCACACCGGCGTCGGCGAGCGGGCTCGGCGGGCCCGCGGCCGTGCGCGGCATCGGCCCGGTCGGCGGGATGGGCGGGTTCGGTCCGCTCGCGGCCATGGGCCACGGCTCCTCGCTCGGGTCGGCGTCCGCGGCCAGGCCGCTGCGTGATGTCACAGCCGAGGACCGCAGTCGCGAGGTGCCGCAGTACGACCCGGACACGGTCGTCGACGCGGCCGACCTCGATGCCGATCACGAGCACGGCGAGGCATGTCATGAGTGCGGCAGCGTCCGCGTGGTCGTGTGAGGGCGCTCCGGTGACGGCGGCCCCGGCGGGCCGCCGGTGAACGGGTTCGGCGCCCTGGAAATGGACGTGCAGACGGCGGTGGTGCTGCAGTCGATGCTCGGCATCGACTGCTACCCGGCAGTGTTGGCGATCCTGCCCCAGTTCTACAACGTCGACGACGCCGAGCGGGCGGCGTTCGAGATCCGGGAGCGGCTGCGCGAGTCGGGCGTGCTCGTCGACGGTCGGGTGCAGCCGCAGGTCGCGCATTGGCTGCGGTGCCTGCATCGGCCCGACATCGAGGCGGCCGCCCGGATTTTCGAGGTGGACCCGCACCAGCGGCAGCTCGGCACCATGCTGCGGATGACGTTCGTGCGTGCGGGCGACACTCATGTGTTGGCGACGCGCTGCCTGGACCAAGTCGCCGTGCAGCAGCTTTCGCCCGGCAGCGATCCCTTGGCGGTCGCCGCGGCGGCGATCTCGGCGGCTTTCGGCGCCGCCGAGCCGTTGAGCTTCGACGCCGTGACCGCACCGACGTCCGCGTTCGACGCGTTGGGGGGTGCGAGCGGCGGCGAGTTGCGGCGGGGCCTGGTGGATCTGGGCGCCACCGTCCGCACCGCGTCGGTGTTGGCGCGCGAGCTGCCCGGGGTGCACAGACGAGCGGAGATCGTGCTCGTGGAACACCACGACGGGCGGCTGGTGCAGACGCCGGTGGGGGTCGGACTGCTGGCGACGCCTGCGGGGCGCGTGGTCACGATGCCGTCGGCCGGTGCGGACGGCGCCGCGGCGACGACCTTCACGCCCGGTGACGAGGTGGCGCTGGCGGCGGCAGTGCGCGGGCTGCTCGCCGAGCTGCCCGCCAAGAGTTGGACCGACACCGCCCGGGGCGACTGGATCGACGCGTCGGGCCACCACGTCCTCGCCTACGGCGCCCTGCTCGCGACGCGACTGGGCGAACAGGCGCTCGACGGTCGCGGAGCCGGAGGGCGCGAAGGCGAGGACACGCGGCCGATCGACTGGCGTGCTGCTGTCGACGGCATCGGCGGCGGCATGCAGGCGGCGGATTCCGCCGCCGGAGTGGTGGCGCGGCTGGACCGGATCGGTGCCGACGAGCCGGAGCCGGAGGCGTGGACCGGAACCACCGCCGACTTCGGGGTGATCGGCG
The DNA here is from genome assembly GCA_013362555.1 of Mycobacteriaceae bacterium. Classification (GTDB taxonomy): domain Bacteria; phylum Actinomycetota; class Actinomycetes; order Mycobacteriales; family Mycobacteriaceae; genus JABFVX01. Next base: position 3,132 of record JABFVX010000482.1, on the reverse strand, counting down.
GCGTCGACGACGACGCGTCGCCGCCGGGGGAGTGGGCCGAGGCGGTCGCGCCGATCGAGCGCCAGGAGGCGGACGGCGCCGGGGTGGATCCGGCAGCAGGCGACCCAGCCGAGGAAGACGTCGGAGCAGCCGAATTCGGCTCGGCGCCCGTGGAATTCGGTGTCACCGGTCCGTCGGCCTGCGATGCCGACGCTGACGCCGACGACGAGGAGGACCTCGATGCCGAGGCGGCTGCCATTGTCGCGGCGGCTATCGGGGTGGTCGGCGCCGATGACCGGGACCCGTGACGCGCGGCGGCAGTCGAGTGCAGTGACGGTGCAATGCAGGGACGAGGAGCGTGGCGAGTGGACCAAGTGGATCGAACGACGGGCGCGCCGGGTGCGCCGAGCAACGGGTTGCGCAGCTATGGCGTCTTCATGAACGTGGAGACCGACGAGCGTACGCCCGCGGCGGCGGGCGTCGCGCGTCCGGGCGAACCCGACGCGGCTGTCCGCCAGGAGCCTGCGGTGCGCCTGCCCGAGGCAGTCCCGACACCTGCCGCGGACGTCGCCGCGACCGGTGCGCTGCCCGCGACGAGAGCGGGGGGCGTGTTGGAACTGTCGCCGCGGATTGCGGCGCGGCAGGCGCGGCTGCGGTCCACTCGCGGTGTGCGGGGCGCGTTCAACCGGGTGGGTTTTCGGTTCGGCTTATCGCCGGGGGAACAGCGCGACGCTGACCGGCGCGAGGTGATCCGCACGGCGTTGCCCGCCGTCTACCAGGTGGCGGTGCTCGGGGTGAAAGGCGGCGTGGGCCGCACCACCGTGACGGCGGCGTTGGGTTCGACATTCGCCAAAGTCCGGTCCGACCGAGTGGTCGCGGTGGACCTCGGCCCGCACTTCGGGGACTTGGCGAACCGGGTGGCGCACAACAAGTACGGATTGACGCTGCGGGACCTCGTGCACGCCAACAACATCGAGGTCTTCTCGGAGGTGCTCGGATACACCGCGACCAACGCGGCGGATTTGTGTGTGCTGGCTTCCTCGTGGCGCATCGAGGCCGCGGACCCGTTCAGCGGCGAGGAGTACGGCAGGGCATTCGAGATCCTGCGCAGGCACTTCAATCTGGTGCTGGTGGACTGTGGTGCGGCGGTGTTGGATTCGGCGGTGACGAAGGTGCTGGAAACCAGCTCGGCGGTCGTGATCGTCACGTCCTCGACTTATGGCGGGCTCAACGGTGCGGTGGCGACGTTCAATTGGCTGCGGGCGCGGGGGATGCAGCACTTGATCGCGAAGGCCGTCGTGGCGATCGTGGATCAGCATCCGGGGCGGCGGAGCGTCGATCTCGGTGCGGTGGAGGACCTCTTCGAGGAAGCGGGTCAGCCGACCTTCCGGATTCCCTTCGACAGCCACCTGGCCGAAGGTCGCTTGGTGGACCAGCGGCTTCTGGAAAGGCAGACGCGGTCCGCGCTGGAGGACTTGGCGGCGGGACTGGCCAGTGAGTTCCCGATGCGGCGGGGTGAGCCGCGGTGACGGCGGAGTTGGCGAGCCCCGCCGCGCCGTCGAGTTCCGCACCGACGGCGGAGGTCGCGCGAGCCCGGGTCGCGGTGCTGGTCGGCACCTATCAGGTCGATGCGGTGATTCCGACCAAGTTCCCGGTCGAGATGTTCATCGACGATCTGCTGGTGGTGTTGCGCGACGCGATCGGTGACCCGGAGCTCGACTTCACGCCGTCCGGCGGGCAATGGAGCCTGGCCCGGGCGGGGCAGCAGCCGCTGCCGCGCTGGCGAACCCCGGCCGAGCACGGCATCGACGACGGCACGGTGCTGCTGTTGACGCCGGTCACGTCCGGGGAAGTGTTCACGCCCGTGGTCGAGGACATGACCGACGCGCTCGCGCTGATCAACGAGCGCGAGTTCGCCGAGTTCGACGCGGACACGGCAGCGGTGACCGGCTTGGCGGCCTGGAATCTCGGCACGCTGGCGACGGCGGCGCTGCTGCTGCGATGGTGGACCGAATCCGCGTCGCTGCTGTGGTGCGCGGTGCCCGCGCTGCTGCTGGGCATGTGTTGTTGGGCAGCGGCATTGCAGGTGCGGCGACGTGCGGGCGGGCCGCGGCTGTGCCTCGGGTTGGCGCTGTCGGCGATCGTGCCGCTGTTCGCGGGCGGCGCGATGCTGGTGCCGCCGGTACACAGCGAACAGGCCGGCTTGGCGGCGCCGAACCTGGTCGCGGGGGCGGTGGTGGCCACCGCGGCGGCGGCGACCATGATCCGGCTGACCAGACTCGGCATCGCGACCCTGACCGCGGTCACCGTGGCCGGCCTGCTCACCGCAGCCGCCGCGATGGCGATGATGTACTTGGACCTGCGTGCGGCGCAGGTCAATTCGGCGCTGGTGGCGCTGGGCCTGCTGCTGCTGGGACTGGCCCCGCGCATGGCGGTCTTCATCGCCCGCATCCGCCCGCCGGATCTGCCGGACCCGGGCGACCAGGTCGCGGAGTCGACGCTGACCGACATCTTCGACGCGGAATCCGGCGCGGGTCCCGACCCGGACCTGGATCAGCGGAAGAAGCACGAGGAGCGGGGCATCGAGTCGCGGGCTCGGCTGGCGGTCACCACCCTGCGCGGCCTGATCGCGGCGCTGTGCGCGGTCACCGCGATCGCCCAGGTGCTCACCTGCGCCGAAACACCCGGCGGAATCCGCGAGATCGTGATGGCGTCCTGCACCGCAGGCGTGCTGGTGCTGCGGTCGCGGTGGTTTCCGGACCGGGTGCAGGCGCTGGCGTTCGCCGCGGGCGCGTCGGTGATCGTCGTGGGCGTCGGCGCGGTGCAGGTCGACGCCTACCAGTCCGGGCCCGCTCGGCTGGCGGTGCTGGCGGTGGTGATGCTGTCGGCCCTCGCCGGGTGTGTCGCGGCGCTGCGGCTGCCCGGCGTGCGGCTGTCGCCCGTGACGAGGCGCGTCATCGACGTGATCGAACACGCGATGCTGGCAGTGGTTCCGGTGATCGCGTTCTGGATCATGGGCGTCTACACCCGGATGAGGAAGCTGTAGTGCGAAGAGCGGTAGTGCGCAGATTCGCCGCGGCGGCGGCCGTCGCGGCAATGGCGGGCGCGCTCGCGGTGCCCGCGGGGGCCATCGAGCCGCCGCCGGTGTTGGCT
>JABFVX010000091.1 GCA_013362555.1 Mycobacteriaceae bacterium | reverse complement strand
AGCGCCGCCGCATCGGCCACCACCCAGGCGCCCGCGCCCGAGGGCCACGGCGACCACACCTCGACGCCCAGCGAAGCGCCGGAGACCTCCGCGACGGCGCCCGAGCAGCCGCAGGCCGCGCCGGAGACCACTCCGCAGTCCGCGCCCGCCTCCGACAAGGACAAGGCGTTCCTGGCCGAGCTGAAGAAGCAGGGGGTGACTCCCTCCCGTGACGACACCGCGCTGCAGATCGCGAACTACGTGTGCGTGGCCGTGAAGTCCAAGTACCCGGACGACCAGCTGGTGTCGATGGTGAACGCCATGGCGGGCAGTGACGCCCAGGCGACGGGCAAGAACCTCTCCGAGGCCGAGCTCGCCACCGCGGGCCGGGCCTACATCAGCGCCGCGAAGTCGACCTACTGCCGGTGATGGCACGCCGGCGCTGGGGATCGCGACCGGGCTCAGCCCGGTCGCGCGGGCCGCGCAGGCTCGTCAAGCTGCTCGGCGCCCTCGCGGCGCTCGGGCTGGCCATCGTGCTGCTGTGGTACCTGCTGGCCGGGTGTTTCCACCCGACCAAGCCCCGCCCGCCCAAGCCGCCGCCGACGAGCCAGCCCGCGTCGTGCCCCGACGTGCTGGCGCTGGCGGTGCCCGGCACGTGGGAATCGTCGAGCGGGGACAATCCGCAGCACCCCGCGGCCAACCCGCAGTCGCTGATGGGCTTCGTCACCCGGCCGCTGCAGCGGCAGTTCCCGACGTCGCGGGTGGCGGTTTACACGGTGCCGTACGTGGCGCAGTTCTCGAACCCGATCGCGCTGCCGCCGGACGGGCAGGCTTCGTACAACAAGAGCCGCTCCGAAGGCATGCAGCGGGCCTCGGACGAGCTGTCCCGGATGAACCAGGAGTGCCCGCTGAGCACCTACGTGCTGATGGGCTTCTCCCAGGGCGCGGTGATCGTCGGCGACATCGCCGCGCAGATCGGCGCGGGCGCGGGCCCGGTGTCGGCCGACCAGGTGCTCGGTGTGGCGCTGCTGGCCGACGGCCGCCGCCAGGCGGGACAGGGCGTCCCGGTGGGAATCGACCCGCCGGGCAGCGGGGCCGAGATCGCCCTCGGCGGGCTGAAAGTGCCGGGGATCACCATGACCGGCCCCCGCGACGACGGCTTCGGCGTCATCAACGACAAGGTGCGCACCATCTGCGCGCCCGGCGACATGATCTGCGATTCGCCGCAGCACGCCCTGAGCCTGTTCAACATCCCCAGCAGCGTCGGGAGTCTGGTGGCCGCGGCGGGCAACCCGATCCACGCGGGCTACAACGGCTACGTCGTCGGGCCCGGCGTCACCGCCACCCAGTGGACCGAGCGGTGGGCCGCGGGCTTGATCGCCGGCGCGCCCCACCCGCCGCACAGCTAGATCACCGAGGTGAGGGGTGGAATCGGAGAAATTGAGTTGCAGTTCACAGTGCCGTGTATGTGTGATGTGCGGCATGGGACTAAAGTGGTCGGAATGACCACAGGGACCCGAGCGCCTCGGGGATGTCGATCAGCTGGGTGTTCCCTACCCACATGGCGGCCATTGCGCCGGTGACCCACTGCTGCTCCAGAGCCATGTGCAGACGTCTGTAACATAACCCTGATTTGGTCGCATGTAACCGGTGAACCGGTGGAGCGTCCTTTGAACACGACCCGCGGGCGAAGCAAGTCGGGGCACAATCATGCCGTTGCACGGCGGGTGTTGGTGCTTCGGAGGAGAAGGAATGATCGACGAGACTTTCGATGACTATCTGGACGAGACGGGTAACATCAAGATCCCCACGGACAAGACCCTGATCGACTTCATCGATAAGCACACGGCGGAGAACGGCGACGAGCTCGCCTACCGCTACATCGATTACTCGCGCGAGCGCGACGGTGAGTACCAGGAACTGACCTGGAACCAGTTCGGGCAGAAGCTGCGGGCCATTGCCGCCCGCCTGCAACAGGTCACTCAGCCGTTCGACCGCGTCGCGATCCTGTGCCCGCAGGGACTGGACTACGTCGTCTCGCTGTTCGCTTCGGTCTACGCGGGTTCCATCGCCGTGCCGCTGTTCGACCCGGAGGAGCCCGGCCACACCGACCGGCTGCACGCTGTCCTCAACGACTGCAAGCCCACCGCGATTCTCACCGCGGGTTCGTCGGCCGCGGGCGTGCGCAACTTCTTCCGGCACCTGCCCGCCGCGGAGCGCCCGCGCATCATCGCGGTGGACGCGGTCCCCGAGAGCATCGGCTCCACCTGGGTCCGCCCGGACATCCACACCGACTCCGTGGCGTACCTGCAGTACACCTCCGGCTCCACCCGCACGCCCGCGGGCGTGGAGATCACCCACCGGTCGGTGGGCACGAACCTGCTGCAGATGATCGACGCCATCGGCGTGCAGGAGAACTCCCGCGGCGTGACCTGGCTGCCGCTGTTCCACGACATGGGCCTGCTGACCGTCATCCTCCCGACGATCGGCGGCAAGTTCATCACCATCATGTCGCCGAGCGCCTTCGTGCGGCGTCCCTACCGCTGGATCAAGGAGCTCGCGGCGCACTCCGACGGCGCGGGCACGTATGCCGCGGCGCCGAACTTCGCCTTCGAGCACGCGGCCGCGCGCGGCCTGCCGAAGCCCGGCGAGCACCTCGACCTGTCCAACGTCATCGGCCTGATCAACGGCTCCGAGCCGGTGACCGTGTCGTCGATGAAGAAGTTCAACGACGCCTTCGGCCAGTACGGCCTGCCGAAGACCGCGATCAAGCCGTGCTACGGCATGGCCGAGGCCACCCTGTTCGTCTCGGCGACCAGGGCCGAGGACGAGGCCAAGGTCATCCACGTGGACCGCGACCAGCTCAACGCGGGCCGGATGGTCAAGGTCGACCAGGACGCCCCGAACGCGGTGGCGCAGGTGTCGTGCGGATTCGTCGCGCTGTCGCAGTGGGCGGTGATCGTGGATCCGGAGACGGCCTTCGAGCGCCCCGACGGCGAGGTCGGGGAGATTTGGCTGCACGGCGAGAACATGGGCATCGGCTACTGGGGCCGCGCCGAGGAGACCGAGAAGACCTTCCGGGCCACGCTGGCGCAGCGCCTGCCCGAGGGCAGCCACGCCGAAGCCACTCCGGCCGATGGCTACTGGATGCGCACCGGAGACTACGGCGTCTACGTCGACGGCGAGCTCTACATCACCGGCCGGGTCAAGGACCTGGTGATCGTGGACGGGCGCAACCACTACCCGCAAGACCTCGAGTACTCCGCGCAGGAGGCGAGCACTGCCCTGCGGCCCGGTTTCGTGGCGGCGTTCTCGGTGCCTGCCAACCAGCTGCCCGCCGAAGTCTTCACCGCGGAGAGCCACTCCGGCTTGAAGTTCGACGCGGACGACGGTTCCGAGCAGCTGGTCATCGTCGCCGAGCGCGGCACCGGCGCGGGCAAGCTGGACCCGGGGCCCATCGCGGACACGGTCCGCGCCGCGATCGCCCAGCGCCACGGCGTGACCGTGCGCGACCTGCTGCTGGTGCCCGCGGGCTCGATCCCGCGGACCTCGAGCGGCAAGATCGCGCGCCGGGCCTGCCGCCAGGCCTACCTGGAGGGCACGCTCCGGGGCGGCTACCAGCAGCAGTCCTTCCCGGACGCACCGGTCGACGGCGCGGACGACCAATGACGTGAACCGGCGGGTAAGTACGTGTGACACCATGGGTGCCTCACAAAGTTGAGGGTCACTCATGTATTTGCGTCACCCCCAACCACACGACGGGTAGTTTGAGGAATTGATGGCTGACGACACTGCGGGCGCTCCCGCCACCACAGACACTTCCACATCCCCCGCCGCCGCACCCGCCGAGCTGACCATCGCGGAGCTGCAGCTGTGGCTGCGCCAGTGGGTGGCGAACGCGACCGGCCAGTCGATCGACGCGATCACCGTGGACCGGCCGATGGAGGAGTTCGGGCTGGCGTCGCGCGACGCCATCGCTCTGGTCGGCGACATCGAGGACCGTACCGGCGTCACACTGACCCCGACCGTCTACTACCAGCACCCGAGCATCGCGTCGCTGGCGCAGTGGCTGGTCGAGGGCGATCCCGAGGTGGACGAGGCCGACGACACCGCCTACTACCTGTCCGGCGGGCACGGCCGCGAGGACGACATCGCCATCGTCGGACTGTCCACCCGACTGCCGGGTGCGGGCGACACGCCCGAATCCACCTGGGAGTTCATCCTCAACCGCGGTGACGGCATCTCCGAGCTGCCCGCGGGCCGGTGGTCGGAGTTCACCTCGGACCCGGAGATCGCGGCGGAGGTCGCCAAGCACCACAACCGCGGTGGCTACCTGGCGCAGGACGTCGTCAAGAGCTTCGACGCGGAGTTCTTCGCGATGTCGCCGCTCGAGGTCGAGCGGGTGGACCCGCAGCAGCGGTTGATGATGGAGCTGACATGGGAAGCGTTGGAGCACGCGCGGATTCCCGCCAGCGAGCTCAAGGGCGGCAACGTCGGCGTCTTCGTGGGCACCTCCACCAACGACTTCATGCTGATCACCACGCTCGGCATCGGAGCCGACCCGGACGAGCCGGTGTCGGCGGCCGCCTACGGCCTGACCGGGAACTCGACGGCGATCATCGCCAACCGGCTCTCGTACTTCTTCGACTTCCGCGGGCCGTCCGTGGCGGTCGACACCGCGTGCTCCTCGACCATCGTCGCCGTGCACCAGGCCGTGCGGGCGCTGCGCGGCGGCGAGGCCGACGTCGCCCTCGCCGGCGGGGTCAACATGCTGCTCGCTCCGATCGGCCTCGGGTTCGACTCGGTCGGCGGCGTGGCCAAGGACGGGCACGTCAAAGCTTTCGCGTCGGACGCCGACGGCATGGTCCGGTCGGAGGGCGCGGGCATGGTCGTGCTCAAGCGGCTCACCGACGCCGAACGGGACGGCGACACCGTCCTCGCGGTCGTCAAGGGCTCCGCGGTGAACTCCGACGGCCGCTCCAACGGCCTGGTGGCGCCGAACCCGGTCGCCCAGGCCGACGTGCTGCGCCGGGCTTACCGGGACGCGGGCGTGCTGCCCTCCACGGTCGACTACATCGAGGCGCACGGCACCGGCACCCCACTGGGCGACCCGATCGAGGCCGACGCGCTCGGCAAGGTGGTGGGCCGCGGTCGCGACGAGGACAAGCCCGCGCTGCTCGGCTCGGTGAAGACGAACTTCGGCCACCTGGAGTCGGCGGCGGGCGCAGCCAGCCTGGCCAAGGTCGTGATGTCGTTCCAGCACAACGTCATTGCGCCGAACATCAACTTCAGCGGCCCGAGTCCGTACATCCCGTTCGACCAGGCGCGCCTGCGCGTGGTCGAGGAGCCGACCGAGTTCCCGCGCTACAGCGGCACCGCGACCGTCGGCATCTCCGGCTTCGGCTGGGGCGGCACCAATGCCCACCTGGTCCTGCAGGAGTACGTGCCGCCCGTCCCGGCCGAAGCCGAGACCGCGGACACCGCCGACGCCACGGACGAGTCCGCGGCTGCGAAACCCGCTCCGCAATCCCGGCTTTCGGCCGACACCGGCCTGGTGGTCCTGGCCGTCTCCGCGCACGTGCCGTCCCGCAGGCGCAAGGCCGCCGAGCGGCTGGCGGACTGGCTGGAGTCCGGTCCGGGCCGAGCGGCGTCGCTGGTCGACGTGGGCCGGTCGCTGGCCAGGCGCAGTCACGGACGCTCGCGCGCCGTGGTGGTGGCCGCCACCCACGACGAGGCCGTCGCCGGGTTGCGCGCAGCGGCCGCGGGCAAGCAGCACCCGGCCGTCTTCACCTCGGACGCGCCGCCGGCGCAGGGCCCGGTGTGGGTGCTGTCCGGATTCGGCGCCCAGCACCGCAAGATGGCCAAGCAGCTGTATCAGGACAACGCCGTCTTCGCCGCGACGGTCGACGAGGTCGACGCGCTGGTGGAGTTCGAGGCGGGCTACTCGGTCAAGGAGCTGTTCCTCGACGACGCCCAGGACTACGACGTCGGCACGTCGCAAGTCGCCATTTTCACGATTCAGCTGGGTCTGGCCGCACTGCTGAGATACCACGGCAGCGAGCCCGCCGCGGTCGTCGGCCACTCCCTCGGCGAGGTGGCGGGCGCCTACCTCGCGGGCGGACTGAACCTGGACGACGCGGTCCGCGTGATCTGCGCCCGCTCCCGGCTGATGGGAGAGGCCGAGGCCGCCCTGACCGGCGACGCGATCTGGCGGATGGCCCTGCTGGAGTACAGCGCGGAAGAGATCGCCAAGGCCATCGAGGACAGCCCGGAGCTGGAGATCGCGGTGTACGCCTCGCCGCAGCACACCGTGGTCGGCGGCCCGGAGGCGCAGGTGCAGGCGATGGCGGCGCGTGCCGAGGCGGCCGGGAAGATGGCCCGGGTATTGCAGACCAAGGGCGCGGGCCACACCTCGCAGACCGACGTGCTGCTCGGCGAGCTGTCCGCGGAGCTGGCCGGGCTGGAGCCGGGCAGGCTCACCGCGGGCGTGTTCTCCACCGTGCACGCGCTGGGGAGCTTCCCGGCGGGCGGCGATCCGATCCACGACGTGGACTACTGGGTCAAGAACATGCGGCACGCGGTGTGGTTCACCCAGGCCGTCGGTTTGGCGGTCGCCGCCGGGCACACGACGTTCGTGGAGCTGAACGCGAATCCCGTTGCGCTGGTGTCGGTTGCGGCCACCACCTTCGGTGCGGGCCTGCACGACGCCAAGCTCATCCAGACGCTCAAGCGCAAAGAGGACGAGCCGCGCGGCGTGGTCATGGCGCTGGCGCAGCTGTTCGGCGCGGGCCACTCGGTGGACCTGACCAAGCTGTTCGGTGCGGGCGACTACGCCGACATTCCGCGAACCGAGTTCCAGCGCAAGCAGTTCTGGCCCAAGGTTCGCTCCGCGGCCGCCCGCTCGACCGGCAACCGCATGACCATCCCCGCGGGCTCGTCCTTCCGGGTGGTCCCGACCGCCGACGGCGGCTTCGAGGTCGTGGTGGAGGCCGGGACCGTGGTCGAGCCGACCGCGGGCGCCGCCCCCGCAGACGTCCGTCCGTCCGACAGTGTGGATGAAGGACCCGTTCCGGACACTGCGGTGGCGGTGGCAGCGGCGGAGGGGAAATGGAACCCGGACAGCGGGGTGTCCGCCGAAGATCGGCTGGCCGAGATCGTGGCCGAGTCCATGGGCTATGCCGTCGAGGACCTGCCGCGCGAGATCCCGCTCGTGGAGCTGGGTTTGGACTCGCTGATGGCGATGCGGATCAAGAACCGGGTGGAGTACGAGTTCGACATTCCGCCGCTGCAGCTGCAAGCCGTGGCCAGTGCGACGCTGATCGACGTGGCCAAGTACCTCCAGTATGCGGTCGAGCACCGCGACGAGGTGCAGGCGCTGTACGACCAGCAGCAGGCGGAGAAGGACGCGGCCGCGCCCGCCGCGGCTCCGGAAGCGGCCCCGGCGGTCGAGGCCCCGGCGGCCAAGTCCGTCGTCGAAAAGGTCGCGCCGGAAGACGATTCGACCGCGGACGTGCCTCCGCGCGACCCGGCCGAGCGGCTGGCGTTCGCCACCTGGGCCACCGTCACCGGGCAGTCGGCGAAGGGCATCTTCAACCCGCTGCCGACGCTGTCCGACGACAAGGCGGCCCAGTTGGCGCAGCGCCTGTCGGAGCGCGCTGCCGGCGAGATCGCGGTCGCCGACGTCGTCGGGTGCGCGAACATCGAGCAGCTGGCCGACCTGGTGCGGGTGCACCTGGAGGGCGGCAGCCTGGACGGGTTCGTCCGGACACTGCGCCAGGGCGACCCCGGTCGCACTCCGCTGTTCCTGTTCCACCCGGCAGGCAGCACCAGCCTGGCCTACGAGCCGCTGCTGCGCAGGCTGCCCGAACAGACCCCGGTCTACGGCTTCGAACGGGTGGAGGGCAGCCTGGAGGACCGGGCCCGGGAGTATCTGCCGAAGGTCCGCGAGATCCAGCCGGAGGGCCCGTACGTGCTTGCGGGCTGGTCGCTGGGCGGCGCGCTGGCGCTGCTGGTAGGCCGCGAGCTGCGCGCGCTGGGCCACGACGTGCGCTTCGTCGGACTGATCGACACTGTGCTGTCGGCCGACCCGCCGGAGGAAGACACCTTGGAGACCCGCAAGGCGCGCATCCTGCGATTCCAGGACTTCGCCAAGCGGACCTACAACATCGACGGCGAACTCGACGAGGAGCAGCTCGAAGAGCTGGCCGAGGCTGAAGACGAGGAGCAGATCGCGATCGTCATGCAGCTCGTCGAGTTCTCCGGAGTGAAGATCCCCGGCGGCATGGTCGAGCACCAGAAGCACTCCTACATCGACAACATGGCGCTGTTCCGCACCGATCCGACTCGGTACAGCTACGACGGCGACGTCGTGCTCTACCTGGGCGACCGGTACCACGACGGGGCCATCGAGCTCGAGCCCAGGATGGCCAACCGAGCCCCCAACGGCGGCTGGGACCAGGCCATCGCGAACCTGGAAGTGGTCTACATCGGCGGCGACCACGTGCAGATCGTCGACGAGCCCTACATCGCGGCCATCGGCGCGGACCTGACCCGGAAACTCGCCGAGCTCGCCGAGCCCGGGCAGCGCCTGGCGCAGGCGCAGGCCCGGTGACGACCGAGTAGGGCCGAGCCGGAACCGGGAACACCGACAAACACGCAGAGCCAAGCATCACAGCAGTACGGCAGAACAGGCAGTACATGAGCACCACCGCGGAAAAGCTGGTCGAGCTGCGCAAGAAGCTCGAGGTGGCCAAGGAGCCCTCCGGCGAGAAAGCCATCCTCAAGCGCGCGCAGAAGGGCATCCCCAGCCCGCGGGAGCGCATCGAGATGCTGGTCGACCCCGGCACGTTCATCGAGCTCGGCGGGCTGGCCAAACAGCCGGGCGACCCGAACGCGCTCTACGGCGACGGCGTCGTCACCGGCCACGGCATGATCGACGGCCGCCCGGTCGCGGTCGTCGCACACGACCAGACCGTGTACGGCGGCAGCGTGGCCGAGGCCTTCGGCCGCAAGGTGCAGCGCCTGATGCAGTACGCGCAGCGGGTCGGCTGCCCGTTCATCACGATCAACGACTCCGCGGGTGCGCGCATCCAGGACGCGGTGGCGTCGCTGCACTGGTTCGGCCTGATGTGCCGGGGCCAGGAGGCGCTGTCCGGGCTGGTGCCGCGGATCTCGGTCATGCTCGGCAAGTGCGCCGCGGGCGCGGTGTACGGCCCGATCAACACCGACGTCTTGGTCGCCACCAAGGACTCGTACATGTTCGTCACCGGCCCGGACGTGATTCGCGACGCCACCGGCGAGGACGTCAGCATCGAGGAGCTCGGCGGCGCGGCCGCCCAGTCCGAATACGGCAACCTGCACCACGTGACCGACACCGAGGCCGAGGCCTATGCCTGGGTGCGGAAATACCTGTCCTACTTCCCCTCCAGTTACGGCCAGCAGCCGCCGCTGGTGAACCCCGGCATCGAGCCGGAGACCACCGACTCGGACCGGGCGCTGAACTCGATCATCCCGGATGCCGACAACGCGGGCTACGACATGCACGACGTGCTGTTGAAGCTGTTCGACGACGGGGATTTCTTCGAGGTCGGGGAGCAGCGGGCGAAAAACCTCATCACCGGCTTCGCCCGCGTGAACGGCCGCCCGGTCGGCGTGATCGCCAGCCAGCCGATGGTGTTGGCGGGCGTGATCGACGCGCGCTGCTCGGACAAGGGCGCGCACTTCATCCAGGTGTGCGACGCCTTCGACATCCCGCTCGTCTACGTGGTGGATACGCCCGGCGTGCTGCCCGGCGTCGAGGAGGAGAAGATCGGCGTCATCAAGCGCGGCGGCCGGTTCTTCTATTCGTTCATCACCGCCGCCACCTCGGTGCCGATCGTGACCGTCGTGATCCGCAAGGCCTACGGCGGCGCGTACGCGCTGATGGGCTGCAAAGCCCTCGGCGCGGACATCGCCCTGGCCTGGCCCACCGCGCGAATCGCGGTGATGGGCGCGGAGCAGATGGTCGGCATCGTCGGCAAGCGCCAGCTCGCGGCCGCGGGCGACAACGCGCCCGCGGTGCGCAAGCAGATGATCGACTTCTACAACGCCACGGTGGCGACTCCGTGGATCGCGGCCGAACGCGGTTACATCGACGCCGTCATCGAACCCGCGGCCACCCGCCTCGAACTCCGCAAAGCTCTCTCCCTGCTCGCGGACAAGGCGGCCCCGCCCAACCCCCGCAAACGCTTCATCTACCCCCTGTAGCCCGGCTGGCGCTCACCTGCCTTTCAGAATGACCCGTGATGTGCGTTAGACGCACATCACGGGTCATTCTGGATAACGGGCTGGTGGCAGTTCGGTTGGGGGCGGTCACAAGCGAACAGTCATAGCGGACTATCATTACTCCAAATTCGGGATGGGGATGGGGCATCGCGCCGGCGGAAGGATCGGCTGTGAGCACGACCGCGGAGAAATTGAAGCTGCTTCAGGAGCGGCTGGACATCGCCAGGGAACCCGCAGGCGAGGCGGGGATGGCCAAGCGTCGCGTGAAGGGAATTCCCAGCGCCCGTGAGCGAATCGGGATGCTGCTCGACCCCGGGACGTTCGTGGAGCTCGGGGCGCTGGCCAAGCTGCCCGGCGATCCGAACGCGCTGTACGGCGACGGGGTCGTCACCGGCCACGGCCGCATCGACGGCCGCCCCGTCGCGGTGAGCGCGCACGACCAGACCGTGCACGGCGGCAGCGTCGGCGAGATGTTCGGGCGCAAAGTGTCGACCACGATGGAATTCGCTGCCCGGGTTGGCTGTCCGTACATCGCCATCAACGACTCCGGCGGCGCGCGGGTGCAGGACGCGGTGACCTCGCTGGCCTGGTACGCCGAAATGTGCAGGCGCCAGGAGCTGCTGTCGGGTGTGGTGCCGCAGGTGTCGATCATGCTCGGAAAGTGTGCGGGCGGCGCGGTATACGGCCCGATCAACACCGATGTGCTGGTGGCGACGACGGATTCGTACATGTTCGTCACCGGCCCCGAGGTGATTCGCGAGGTCACCGGCGAAGACGTCTCACTGGAAGAGCTGGGCGGCTCCACCGCCCAGCTCGAGTACGGCACCCTCCACCATGTCGCCGAGGACGAGGCCGCCGCCTACGAGTGGGTGCGAAAGTACCTGTCCTACTTCCCGTCTTCGTGTTCGGAGACGGCGCCGCTGGTGAACCCGGGCCTCGAGCCCAGGCTCACTCGTTCGGACCTGGAGCTCGACACTCTGATCCCGGACGCCGACAATGCGGCCTACGACATGCACGACGTCCTGCTGCGGATCTTCGACGACGGCGACTTCCACGAGGTCGGGGCGCAGCGCGCCCGCAACATCATCACCGGGTTCGCCCGGGTGGACGGGGGCCCGGTGGGCGTGATCGCCAGCCAGCCGCTGGTGCTGTCCGGCGCTATCGACGCCCGCTGTTCGGACAAGGCCGCGCACTTCATCCAGGTGTGCGACGCATTCGGCTTGCCGCTGGTGTTCGTGGTCGACACCCCCGGCGTACTGCCGGGGGTGGAAGAGGAGAAGATCGGCGTCATCAAGCGCGGCGGCCGCTTCTTCTACATGCTGGCCACCGCGTCGGTGCCGGTGGTGACGGTGGTGGTGCGCAAGGCCTACGGCGGGGCCTACGCGGTGATGGGCTGCAAGCAGCTCGGTGCGGACGTGAACCTCGCCTGGCCGACTGCGCGCATCGCCGTGATGGGGGCCGAAAGCGCGGTCAGCATCATGGGCCGCAGGCAGCTCGCCGCCGCGGGCGACGATGCCGACGCGGTGCGCAAGCAGATGATCGACTTCTACAACGCCACGATGGCGACTCCGTGGATCGCGGCCGAGCGCGGGTACATCGACGCCGTGATCGAACCGGCCACCACCCGCCTGGAGCTGCGCAAAGCCATCAACCTGCTGCGCGACAAGGGGCATTTCCGCGCTCCGCGGCCGCGCAAAACGCGACTGCTGCCGCTGTAGCGGACCCGCGCAAACCCCCCGTATGCATGCACATATTGCAATGTATCCTCGTGCCTGGATGACTTGCGACAACGCGTGCCCGAACGGCACGTCCGACGACAGGAGCGACACTCGGTGGACGACAGCGGCCGACACCACAGCGGCCGACACGACAGCGGCGGGCACGGGCACGCGGGCCACCGCCACGGTGTGGCGGCCGACGCGGACCGACGCTGGTTGACAGCCGCCCTCGGCCTGATCGTCGCGTTCATGATGACCGAGGTCGTCATCGGGGTGATGGCGACATCCCTCGCGCTGCTCTCCGACGCCGCGCACATGCTCACCGACGCCGCCGCGATCGTGTTGGCGCTCATCGCGATCCGGCTGGCCGCCCGGCCCGCGGGCGGCGGCTACACCTACGGCCTCAAGCGGGCGGAGATTCTGTCGGCCCAGGCCAACGGCATCACGCTGCTGCTGTTGGCGGCCTACCTCGGATACGAGGGCATTCAGCGGCTGATCACGCCGCCCGCGGTCGAGGGACCGCTGGTGCTGTACACGGCGCTGGTGGGCATCGCGGTGAATCTGCTCGCCACCTGGTGCATCAGCAAGGCCAACCGCTCCAGCCTGAATATCGAAGGGGCGTACCAGCACATCCTCAGCGACATGTACGCCTTCATCGCGACCGCCGTCGCGGGCGCGGCGGTGTGGAAGTTCGGCTTCCAGCGCGCCGACGCCCTAGCGGCTCTGCTGGTGGCGGCGCTGATGGTCAAGGCGGGCTGGAGCCTGGTGACCGCCGCGGGCCGCATCCTGCTGGAGCGCGCGCCGAAGGACCTGGACCCGGATCTGATCGGCGCCCAGCTGGCCTCGTTGCCGGAGGTGGTGGAGGTGCACGACCTGCACATCTGGCAGATCACGTCGAGCATGCCCGCGCTCTCGGCGCACGTGCTCGTCCACGACGGGGCCGACTGCCACCTGGTGCGCGAGCGCATCGAGGAGGTCCTGCACGGCACCCACGGCATCGACCACACGACCCTCCAGGTCGACCACGCGGGCGACCACCCCGCAGGCACGCAGGCCGATCACTGTGCCGACCCGCACGGCGCCAGCTTCCGCGCCTAACCCCTTTGTCCAGAATGACCCCTGACGTGCGTTAGGCGCACGTCACGGGTCATTCTGGACAAGGGTTTGTCAGCCTATGCGCATCTTGCCGGGGGACCAGAGGCCGGAGCGGGTCGCTGAGCCGGTGTCGATCTGGGCCGCAACGGCGTTCGGGTAGTAGGGCTTGTACTTCTCCAGCGAGCCCCAGTCCCGGTCCCAGTTGTCTTTGAGGTACGTCGGCACGGTCACCGACTCGGACAGCATGTCCGCCCAGCCGTTGATGCCGCCGAACTCCTGTGCCTGCCAGGTGTCGGTGGAGCTGACCGCGAGCACGCGGTCCGGCTTGATGCGGTAGTTCGGCGCCTGGGCGACGCCGTCGCGGTGTTCGACCGGGCGCTGGCACGGGAACTGCAGGCCCACGGCCCAGTCTTCCAAGATCGGCTGTGTGCTGCCCAGGAAGCTGTTGAGCGTCTGCAGCTTCGGCACCCGCGGCGGCGTGAAGGCCATCCACTGCTTGGTCTGCAGGTACGGCGCGAACGCCACGATGCGGACCATGTCGGCGTCCGGCGCGATACCCGCGACCGGAACTCGCAGGTTGCGCCACGCGGGAGTCGGGCCGATGTCCTTGGGCAGGAAGTTGCCCTCGACCCGCACGGCGCCGTCGGCCGTCTGCTTGCCGTACTCCAGCAGCAGGGTCTGGCCGATGCGGGTGTTGCCCTGGCTGTCGACCGACTGGAGCCGGCCCGCCGCGCTGATCACGATCAGCGGCGAGTCGCTCGACCGCGCGGGCAGCCGGTACCAGGACGACGTCACCGACGCCGGTTGCGGATTCGTGGCCTGATAGCTGCCCAGCACCGGGGTGATGTGGGGATCCAGGCCGAACGGCAGCTTGGCGGTCGAGCCGTTGATGCCCTTCGTCTCGGCCGTCCCGCCGGAGGTGCCCGCGCTCTGGCCCTTGACGAAGGCGGGCGCCACCCCCGAGTTCGACGTGTTGCCGGTGCCCGGCGGCACGTAGAGCTCGTCGGCGGAGACGTCGGTCGGAATGCCGTTGGGGTCGAAGTTCACCGGGTTCTCGCCGGCCAGCGCGTCCCGCGGGTTCTTCGGGCGGTGGCCGGGCTCGGCGTACGGCTGCAGCAGGCCGAGGTTCGGATTAGGCTCGACCAGAACGTCATTGGCCAGCCCGCAGTGGTTTCCGGTGAGCGCCTGGAAGTTCGAGCGGGCCAGCGAGTACGCGGGGTACTGCGACGTCGCGCCCTTCACCAGCGAGATCACCTCGAACGCCACCATCAGGGCCGCGGCCGCCGTCAGCGGCGCGATCGTGAACCGGCGCAGCCGGTTCCACCGGCCGCCCGCGTCGGACGAGGTATAGCCCTCCCGCAGGTACTGCCAGGCCAGCAGCAGCATTGCCAGCCCGAACAAGCCGAGGAAGAACGTATTGGACTGATAGCCCTTGAGCGAGACTGTCTTATCGAACCACGGCACCCCGTAGCTGGACACGTACCAGTAGCCGTTGACGCCGGAGAACGTCAGCGCCAGCACGAAAAGCAAGCCGGCCAGGAAGATGGTGCGGTTGCGGCGCGAGCGCAGCGTGCGCTCCGAGACCACCACCGCGGTCACCGTGGCCAAGCCGCCCGCAATGCCCGCGTACGCCCCGAAGTGGTGAGTCCACTTGGTGGGGTTGAACATCATCAGGAAGATCGTGCCGAACACCACGCCCATCAGCCGCCAGGTCGGACCGGCGGCCACCCCCGGAATCCGCCTGCGCCGCAGCATCATCAGCAGCATCGTGAACAGGCACAGCAGCATCACCAGGAACGCGAACCGGCGCGAGAGCGAGCCGTCCACGGTCTGCACGAACAGCCAGTAGTAGCGCAGGTAGTCCTCGTACCACTTGAGGTTCGGGCCGATGATCTGGCGGACCCGGTCAGCCTCCTGGATGCCCGCGAAGGTCTGGTTGCCGTACACCACGGTCAGCACCAGCAGCCCGCCCGCCGCGATGGGCGCGGTGAGCGCGACCGCGTTGCCGATCGAGCCGAGCCGACTCCGGCGCGGGCCGGAGAGTTGCCTGCGGCGGCGCACGATGATCCGCACCAGTGGGCGCGCGGCGACGATCAGCACCACCACACAGTTCAGGCCGGTGGGCGCGGCGGCCAATGTGAACGCGCCGACAATGCAGCCGACGGCGGCGGGCAGCAGCCTGCCGGTGGCGATCGCGCGCTCCACCGAACACCACGTGAGCAGCACGCCGAGCGCCACGATCGGCTCCGGCCGCAGTCCGTTGTTGTAGGGCAGCCAGAACGCCAGGAAGACCAGCGCGCCGGTCCACAGCGCGACCCGGTTGTTGCGCACGGCGCGTCCCAGCCGCGGGGCCACCTCGCGGCTGATCACCATCCAGCACAGCAGCCCGGCGATCAGCGCGGGCAGCCGCACCCAGGGGCTGGCGGTGGAGACCTTGGCCAGCGCGTCGACGACCGAGTAGTACCAGCCGAACGGCGCTTCCGGAACGCCGTACCAGCGGAAGTAGTTGGCCATGTAGCCCGCGTGCGACGCGGTGCGCGCCATCGTGAGGATGTAGCCGTCGTCGGAGGTGTTGGCGCCCGCGAAGTGCCACAGCCCGAGCACGCCGAACACCACCAGGTCGATCCGAGTCAGCTTGAACCAGTGCCCCGGCAGCACCCGTCGGTGCGCCCGGCCGTCCACGCCGTCCAGTCGGGCCAGCGCGAGCAGCGCGAGCACCGTGCACAGCCCGGCGGCGAGCATCGCCGTCAGCTTCATCCAGGTGGGGTGGGAGGTGAACCGGGTGTCCACGTCGACGTGCAGGGCCAGCCCGGCGGGCGCCGCCCCGGCAAGGTCGGTGAAGACGCCGACCACCTGCGGCCGCAGGTCGCCCGACAACGCGCCCTCGATCGGTTTGCCGCCTTGCTGCAGTCCGCGGAAGAGGACGTGCGTGGACTGGTTGTTCGAGGTGATCTCGATGGCGCAGCTCGGGTTCGCGGCCACCATGGCGCGCGGCGCCGACGCCACCACGACGGCCCGGTCCATCACGTCCACCGTCGTGTCGGTGGCGCGCACCGCCATCGACTGCACCGGCGCGTAACGACCGTCCGGCGGCGCGGTGGCCAGCAGCACGCCGCCGTCCTTGGGCAACTGCGACACCAGACCGCACGGTATAGCGGCGTTGAGGCTCACCGGCACCTGTGCCATCAGCGGGGCGTTGACGCTCCGCAGCGCGCCCTGTTGCGGCCAATTGATCGCCGCGGTGGTCTGTTCGACCGGAAGAAACGGCGTGGCCAGCGCGAAGAGCGCGCCGAGCACCCCAGCGAGGATCGCGACGGCACGGGCCCGGCGAAAGCCGGGAGCGCTTGCGGCAACCGGCTCGACCGGCTCGGGCGGCGCTTCCAGGACGGCTGTAGACACGGCCCCCGATCCTAGCGGTGCCCTGTCTCACTAATCCTGATAGTCGCCTTAGGACCCGGACCGCTGAGTCCCCCTCTTGTCCAGAATGACCCGTGATGTGCGTTCGACGCACGTCACGGGTCATTCTGGACAAGAGGTTGTTACGGCTTGGCGAGCATGGGGGGTTCTTTCGCCGTGCCGGAGCGCGTCTCGACCGTGACATCGACGGTCGCGGGCGCGGCGGCCGGGTCCAGCGGGCTGAACTTCTCCAGCGAGCCCCAGTCTCGGCCCCAGTCACTGTCGAGGTAGGCGGGGATGGTCTGCGACTTCAGCAACAGGCCGGTCCAGCCGAGCGGGCCGCCGCCGATGTCGTCCTGCCACTTGTTCGCCACGTCCGCGCCGCCGCGGTCGGCCAGGATGCGGAAGTCGGGAATCTCGGCGACGCCGTCGCGGTGGTTGAACGGCCGCTGGCACGGGAACGCCAGGCCCACATGCCAATCCAGCAGGACCGGCCGAGTTGAGCCGACCACGTCCTGCAGCGTCTTCAGCGCGGGCACCCGCGGCGGAGTGACCGCGACCCACTGGCGCGACGTCAGGTCCGGCGCCGCGGCGACGATTCGCACGGCGTCGGCGTCGGCGGGCAGCTGGGCCAGCGGCACCCGCAGATTGCGCCACGTCGGGCCAGGCCCGATGTCGAGCGGGCGCACCGAACCCTGCTCTGCGACGGCGCCGTTCGCCGCGGTCCGGCCGTATTCCACCAGCACGTCCTGGCCGTACTTCTCGAGGCCGTCGAGGTCGACGTGCTTGATGCGGCCCGCGGCGGTGATCACCAGCAGCGGCCCGGAGCGGTCCAGCCGGTACCACGCGGAGGTGAAGGTGGCGGCCTTCTTGTCGCCGTCGGTGTAGCTGCCCATGACCGGAGTCCGCGCGGCCAGCCCGAACGGCAGCACGGTGCCGCTGCCGGTGCCCGCGCCGGTGGTGGCAGTGGTCTTGCCCTTGGTGGCCTTGTCCTCGATCGAGTTCGCGCCGCCGACAGTCTGGTCTTCCTGGTCGGCGGTGAGGTCGCCCGCCACCCCGTCCGGAGTGAACCCGGTGGTCTTCGCGGTGAACGCCGCACCGGGCGTCACCGGCTTCAGCATCGCCGCGTTCGGGTCCGTCTCGACCAGCACCTTGTCCGCCAGCCCGCAGGGGTGGCCCGCGACGGAGCGCATGTTCTGCACTGCGATGGAGTACGAGTGCCGCACCGTGTATGCGCCCTTGACCAGCGACGCCAGCTCGAACAACACCACAAAGGCGGCCGCCAGCGTCAGCGGCGCCGAGGCGAATCCGGCCCAGGACCGGCCGCCGGCCGACCGGTCGCCCCGGGGGGTGACCGCCCACCGGGTGCTGTGCTCGGCGGCGATGCGCGCCCGGCGGTCCATGAAGGGCTCGCGGTAGTGGAACCACGCGGCCAACAGCAGCGCCAGCACGGTCAGTCCCAGGAACCCGGTGGCGATGCCCTTGCCGTGGATCGACGGCGGCTTGTCCCACCACGGTATGCCGTAGCTCGACACGTACCACCAGCCGTTGGTGCTGGTGAACGCCATAGCGAGCAGGAACAGCACGCTCGCGGCGAACAGCGCCCGGTTGCGCAGGCTGCGGATCCCGTCGGCGCCGACCGCGACCGCCGCCAGTGCCGCGAGCGAGCCGGCGAGCCCGGCGTAGACGCCGAAGTGGTGCGTCCACTTGGTCGGGGTGAACATCATCAGCAGCATCGAGGCGAACACGATGCCCAGAATTCGGTTGGCGGGCCCCTTGGCCGCGCCCGGGATTCGCCCGCCTTTGCGCAGCACCAGCATCGTGCACACCGCCAGGCACAGCACCATCGCGAAGACCCCGAACCGGCGCGCGATCGACCCGTCCGGCGACATCGTCAGCAACGCGTCCCAGCGGACTCGCTCGTCGAACCACTTCACATCCGGTCCGACGGCCGTGCGCACCCGCGTCGACTCCAGCACCGAGGCCAAGGTCTGGTTGGCGAACACCGCCACCAGCACCACGGTGCCCGCGGCGAGACCCGGCGCGAGCAGCGCGACGACGCCGCGCCATCCGCCCAGGCGTTTGCCGCGCGCGACGATGCTCTGCAACACCGGCCGGGAGCCCGCGATCAAGGCGGCCACGCAGATGAGCCCGGTCGGGCCCGCGGCCAGCGAGAACGCGGCGATGAGGACCGCGATGGCGGCGGGCAGCAGCCGCCCGGTGGCGATGGCGCGTTCCATCGAGCACCACGTGAGCAGGGCGCCGAGCGCGATGAGCGGCTCCGGCCGCAGGCCGTTGTTGTAGGGCAGCCAGAACGCCAGGAACACCAGACCCGCCGTCCACAGCGCGATCCGGTTGTTGCGCACCGCGACCCCCAGCCGCGGCAGCACCTCGCGGCTGATCACCAGCCAGCACAGGACCGCTGGGACCAGCGCCATCAGCCGCACCCAGACACTGGCGGTGGACACCTCGGTGAGCAGGGCCAGCACGTCGTAGGACCAGCCGAACGGGGCCTCGGGCACCCCGAACCAGCGGTAGTAGTTGGCCATGTACCCGGCGTGCCCGGACACCCGGGCCATGTTGAGGATGTAGCCGTCGTCGGAGGTGTTGGCGCCGATGAAGTGCCACAGCAGCAGCACGCCGAGCACAACCACGTCTGCACCGGTGACCCGCAGCCAGTGTGCAGGCAGGAACCGGCGCGCGCCGCGCCCGTCGGCCATGTCCAGTCGGTGCAGTGCCACCAGCGACAGCATCGTCGCCAGACCGGCGATCAGCATCGCGACCACCTTGATCGCCGTCGGCGTCGAGGTGAACCGCGAGTCCAGCTTGGCGTGCGCGTTCAGCCCACTCAACCTGTCCGCGGGCAGCTCGGTGAAGATCCCGACGAGTTGCGGTCGCACGTCCTGGTCCACGGTGCCCTCGGCGTTCCCGCCGACCAGGGCCGCGGTTGTGCGGGCCGCGGTGGAGTCGACCGTGATCGACCTGCACCGGGCCAGCTCGCTCGCGGGCGCGGCGAGCAGCGGAATGTCGCGCAGCACGACAGACAGCGCGCCGTCGGTCACCTTGACCTGCAACCCCTTGCGGGCCACGTCGGCCGACTCGGGCGCGATGGTGGACAGCAGCACCCCGCCCTTCGCGGGCAGCCCGCGCGCCGCCTCGCACGGGATCGAGGCCGAAAAGGTCAGCGGCGCATACGACACCAGCGGCGCGGACACGCTCGTCCGGCCGGACTGCGGCCAGTTGATGCTCGCGACGTCCTGCCGCACCGGCAAGAACGGAACAGCCAGCGCGAACAGGAACCCGATCAACCCGGTGACGGTCGCGATCAGCCGAGCCGTAGCCGTGGAGCCGAGAAGACGTCCCGGCGACCGCTGTGAAGTGGTACGTGGCAGCACAACCGCAGATGCTAGCGTGCCGCCACGCCCCCCGATTGCAGCCCGCGCCCCCATTCGATACCTCCTGAATGACCCATGACGTGCGCCAGGCGCACGTCATGGGTCATTCAGGAGGTATCGAATGGGGGCTTATTCACCCTGGTGGCGGGTGATCACCGTGAAGGGGCCGACACGGTCGGCGTGGAACGCCGGGTCGGCGAAGAGCTTCTTGGGGAAGGCCACGGTGTAGCGCTTGACGTTCGGGTCGTTGGGGTAGACGTCCTCGGCCAGCCGCAGGGTGTAGTCGTCGCCGGACTCGCGGAACAGGAACACGGCAGGTGCCGTCCAGCGGCAGGAGTCCAGCGCCGCCAGCAGCTCCGCGGGAGACTTGCGGCCCGCCCATTCCTGGATGGCCGCGTCGCGGGCCTTGTACTCCGCCATCGGGTTGGCGTAATGCGAAGTGGCGGCTTGGAATCCGGCATAGGGGTAGTACGCGAGGAAGGTCGTGTCGCCGGTGAGCACCACGACGTCGCGCCGGAGCAGGCCCGGCAGCTGCGCCGCGATGTCCCGGTCGATCTCGTGGTAGTGCGACACCGCCGACGGCGGGCGCTGGTCGGCGCGGACGCCGTCGCCGTCGGTGTCGGTGTAGGCGGTGGTGATCGGGCCCGCCATGATGTGCGGGAGGGCCTGGCAGAACGCCACGGCGCCCGCGGCGCCGAGAGCCAGTGCCGCCGTGCGGAACCCGGGGGGCCTGTTGATGCCCGACCAGATCGCCCCGGCGCCCTCGACGAAGCCGAACACGCCTGCCGCCGACAGCAGTGCGGCCAGGATCGGCTCCAGCCGGAACGACAGCAGCGTGGTGCCGAGCACGGTGAACGACATCGACGCCAGCGACCAGATGTAGACGGCCGCGACGCCGAGGCCGAGCGCCTGCGCCCGACGTGAGGCGTGCGCCCGGAGCAACAGCCACAGCGTGCCGATCAGACACAGCCCGCCGAGCAGCGAAAGCCGGAACATCGGCATGGCCAGGGTGCTGCCGGATTCCGGCAGATAGTGGAACGCGGTGCCGGATCCCGCGGTCGGATGCGAGGGCAGCGCAAGCAGATACGGCGTCCACACCACCATGCTCAGCGCCCCGGCGACGGCCGCAGTCGCGGCCAGCCGCCGCGCCACCGGCAGCGCTGCCCGCCACGAGCCGTGCGCCCGCCACGCCAGTCCGGCCGCCACCGCGCCCATCAGTGCCACCGTCGCCGCGGCAATGGCGAAATACAGCGTGTAGAAGCACGCCGCGCCGCCCAGGAAGAGTCCGGTCCCGGCAACCGCGCCCCAGCCCCACCGGCCGGACGCGCCGGGCCGGTGCAGGCCGCCCCAGGCGAGGATCAGCGCCGGGACGAGCAGCAGTGCGACCGGGGCGCCGTAGGGCTCCGGCGCGGCGTAGGCCAGCACCACGGCGGTCGTGGCGAGCGCGGCGGGGACGGCCAGGTCGGGGCGAACCAGCTTGGACCACAGCACCAGCGCCGCCACCGCGGCCACCGCGATGACCGTGATGGCGTACGGCTTGAAGATCTCCCAGCCCGGGACCCCCAGCAGCGCCGCGAGCCGGCCGCCGATCCAGAACCAGCCTGCCGGGTAGTAGGCGGGCAGCCCGGAGTAGGTCATGTCGTGCAGCGCCGGGCTGTCGGTGAGCCGGGTGAGGTACTCGGTCCGGAACTCCTGGTCCACCGAGATCCCGCCCAGGTAGAGCTTGGTGGCGGCCAGCGGCATCCCCAGTGTGACCGTGACGAAACCGGACAGCCCGGCCCAGGACAGCAGCTTCGCGGCCCACCGCTGCCGCCGCGACGGCGTGCGCAGCCGGGTCAGGGCGATCGAAACCCCCAACGCGACAAGGCAGCACACCTGGCCCACGGTCGTCAGCGCCCGGGTCTGGTTGGACGAGTCGAACGCGGGCCAGTGCACCACCGAAAATGCCTTCAGCCCGACCACGGCGACGACCGCGGCGACGACAGCCGCCGCGGCGGCCTCACCGAGAACGGACCATGCCCCCCAGTTGCGACCGGTGCGAGGGGCTGATGACTCAGCTCGGGGGCGCGGGTCGCTTTCGGGGAGCATGGGCGGCTGCTCCGTCGCGGTCATCTAGATGGGCAGTTTGCGGAAGATCGGGCGGGGGATGTGGCGCAGCACCATCATGACGAAGCGGATCGGGCCCGGGGCCCACACGATTTCCTTGCCCGCGTTCGAGGCCGCGACAGCGAGCGCCGCGACGTCTTCCTTGTCGACTGTGAGCGGCGGCTCCTGCTCGATGTGCGCCGACATCCGGGTGCGCACCTGGCCGGGCCGCACAACGGTCACGGTCGGGCCGAACGGCCGCAGCGCCTCGCCGAGGCCGAGGTAGAACCCGTCCAGCCCGGCCTTGGTCGAGCCGTAGACGAAGTTGGACCGGCGCACCCGCTCGCCCGCCACCGTGGACATGGCGATCACGCGGCCGTAGCCCTGCGCCTTCATCTTCTCGCCGACCAGCACGCCGACCGACACCGCGGCGGTGTAGTTGATCTGCGCGGCCAGCACGGCCTTGCGCTGGTCCTGCCACTGCTCTTCGTTGTCGCCGAGGATGCCGAAGGCGACGATGGCGACGTCCACGTCGCCCTCGGCCCACGCCTGCTCGACCACCTTCGGGTGCGACTCGGTGTCGAGCGCGTCGAAGTCGATCAGGTCGACCCGGCTCGCGCCCGCGTCCTTGAGCAGCTGTACCGCGTCGCCGCGGCCCGGGTCGTCGGGCAGCGCGGCGAGAATGACCCGCAGCGGCCCGCGCTGGAGGTACTCCAGGCAGATCGCGAGCCCGATCTCGGAGGTGCCGCCGAACAGGACGACAGTCTGGGGATTGCCGACTGCGTTAATCACTGGAGCTCCAGCCTCCTGGCCATATCGGACATGAAAACGCCGGTGGGATCGACACTGCGGCGGATCTTGATCCACTCGTCGATCCGCGGGTACATGCGGTGGAAGGTCTCGGCGGTGACCCTGGAGTCCTTCGCGGTGTAGAGCCTGCCGCCGAACTGCAACACCCGCCGGTCCAGCCCGCTGACGAACTCGTGCAGGCCCGGCTTGATCGGGAAGTCGACGCAGATGTTCCAGCCCGGCATCGGGAAGCTCAGCGGTGCTTGGTTTCCCGGGCCGAACAGCTTGAACTCGTTGAGGAACGAGTAGAACCCGGACCCCTGGATGTCGACGATGATGCGCTTGAACTCGTCCACCGCCTCCGGCGGCACGATGAACTGGTACTGCAGGAAGCCGCGAGATCCGTACGCGCGGTTCCACTCTCCGAACATGTCGAGCGGGTGGTAGAACTGCGTCAAGTTCTGGACTTTGCCGCGGTAGGTGCCCGCCTTGCGGTACCAGAGCTCGCCGATGGGGCCGAAGGTGTACTTGTTGGCCAGCCCGTTCGGGAACGCGTCCGGCAGCGTCAGGAACGTCTTTCCGTTGAACCGCAGCGGGTCTTTCTGCAGCTTGGCGGGCAGCTGGTCCAGCGTGGCCAGGTTGCCGCGCGAAATCGCGGCGCGGCCCAGCTTCGGCGCCGGGCTGATCGCGTCGAACCACGCCGAGCTGTACTCGTAGCGGTCCTCCGAGCCGTCGCTGTGGAAGTCGATCGTCTCGTCGAGCGTGGCGGTGACGTCCCCGTCGGCGATGAAATACGCCGTTTCGGTGGGCGTCATCTCAATGGTCGCGCGCAGGACGATGCCGGTCAGCCCGCAGCCGCCGACAGTCGCCCAGAACAGGTCCGGGTCCGACTTCGGCGTCAGGTGTCGCACCTGGCCGTCCGCGGTGAGCAGCTCGATCGAGCGCACGTGATTGCCGAAGCTGCCTGCGCTGTGGTGGTTCTTGCCGTGGATGTCGGAGCCGATGGCCCCGCCCACCGTGACCTGCCGGGTGCCGGGCAGCACCGGCACCCACAGCCCGAACGGCAGCGCGGCCTTCATCAGCTGGTCGAGGTTCACGCCTGCGTCGACGTCCACCAGCCGGGTCTGCCGGTCGATGTGGTGGATGGTGTTGAGCGCGGTCATGTCGACGACGAGGCCGCCCGCGTTCTGCGCATTGTCGCCGTAGGAGCGGGCCAGGCCGCGCGCGATCACCCCCCGCCGCAGGTGCGCAGGCTTGGTGTCGTTGTCTTCCGCCACGAAGGTGACCGCCTTGGCGATCAGTTCCGGGTCGGACGTGGTCAGCACTTCCGCGGTGGTCGGGGCGGTGCGGCCCCAGCCGGTCAAGCGTTTTGTGACCGTGGGCAGAGGCTTCGATACGTTCGTGGACATCGGGATAGACAGTACTAAACGCACCCGACCCGCGTCCCACGGCCGGGAAGCAAATGGCTATGGCAGCCCCGTCGTGCGTCGTAGATCACATAGCCGACGCCGCTCGCAGTCCCGGCGCGGGCGTGTTCCAGAACGACCCATGAGTTGCGCCCAACGCACTCTGTGGGTCGTTCCGGATGTTCTGAAACACTCACTTAGGCTCGCGGGGTGACCGACGGTTCCCGCTCCACTCCCGCTCCGCATTTGCCGCTGCCTCCCGAGCTGCCCCTGGTCGACGAGCCGGGCGGCACCGATGTCGACCTGAAGACCCAGATCGTGCGGTTCGCGGCGACCGGCGGGCTGTCCGCGATCGTGGACTACGGTCTGTACTCGGCGCTGTTCCATCTCGGTCTGCCGCTCAGCGCCGCCAAGGCGATCAGTTTCATCGCGGGCACCACGACGGCCTACCTGATCAACCGGCGCTGGACGTTCCAGGCCGCGCCGAGCCGGGCGCGCTTCGCCGCGGTGGTCGCGCTCTACGCGCTGACCTTCGCGGTCCAGGTCGGGATCAACCACGCGATGTATCACACGCTGGCGGACGAATGGTGGCGCTTCCCAGCGGCTTTCGTCATCGCCCAGGGCACCGCGACTGTGATCAACTTCATCGTCCAGCGCGCCGTCATATTCAAGATCAACTGAGTCTTACCTCAATCCAGAACGACCCGTGAAGTGCGTTGGACGCAACTCACGGGTCGTTCTGGACTTGAAGGCGGGAGACCGGGGCCTAGTTCAGGGTGCGGCTCTTCAGGAGGCGACGCGGGCGGCGAGCACAGCGCCCCCGCGGGCGAGGACGGCGCGAGCGGCCGCGGCGATGGCGACAGCGGGCGGGGTCCAGCGCGCCTCGTTCGGGGCGACGGCCCAGCGGGTGGACCCGGCGCTCAGCTTGGTCGGCGGCAGCGGGATGCCCGCGCCGTCGGTGTGCACCGTGGCGCCGATCTCGCGCAGCGTGTCGAGCGCCAGCTCGGCTTTGGCCATGTTGGTGACCAGGTGGATTTCCCGGCGCTCGGTGCCGGGGATCTCGATGATCGGGCCGGTGAGGTTGTTGGCCCGCAGGTAGCGGCGGATGCCCTCGGCAAGTTTGCCGCTCACCTCGATGCCGCTCACCTTCTCGTCTGTGATGAGGGACACACCGTTAGCCGTCTCGGTGACCGTCCAGCCACGCTGCGTGTATTCCCGCGTGGTGGCAGCGAGGTCCGCTGCTGGGACGGCGGCCTGAAACGTCGTAGGCACTGCTTTTCTCCATTCCCCGTCGTGCATCTCCGGTCTACACGGGGGCTATCGGCATGGCCATGCCGGGATGTTACTGATTGGTGCCCGGAATTTTCCCCGTCTTTCGTAAGGGATGTTAACGACGCGCCCTCCGGATCAGTCAAACGGCCGGTTTTGGGACTGTCCGGTCGGCCCGCTCCCGATAGACGCGCCAGTCTCACTGTGAGTGCAGCCGGGCATTCGGAACGACCCGTGAAGCGTGGTGCTGGACGGCGCCGCTCGCGAGGCCCTGCGGTGGTCCCGGGGCTGCTTCCTCAGGCCCCCGCCTCGCGGCGCAAGCGCGCATCATGGGGCGCTCCGGCGGTTTCGCTACTCGGCGTGCAGCGTCCGAGCGAGGGTCTCGCGGTGGGTCGGGAGTGCGCGGGCGTACGCGTCGCGGCCCGCGTCGGTGACGCACACGAAGATCGAGCGCCGGTCGTCGGTGCACATGGTCCGGGCGACCAGACC
Source organism: Mycobacteriaceae bacterium (assembly GCA_013362555.1). Lineage (GTDB taxonomy): Bacteria > Actinomycetota > Actinomycetes > Mycobacteriales > Mycobacteriaceae > JABFVX01. The sequence continues at coordinate 3,285 of JABFVX010000091.1, read as the reverse complement.
GTCCCGTTCCAGGCGGGCCACGGCGCGGGAGAGTGCGCTCTGGCTCAGGTGGCTGTCGCGGGTCAGGTCGCTCATGCGGTATCGGTGCTCGCACGGCGAGCTGGCCACTGTGTGGGCGGCGTCGACGAGCAAGTCGAGGGTTTCGAACTCGCTCACGCCCATGCCGTGCTGCTGCTGCAGCTCCTTGTCGAGCGCGCACGTGACCGCGGCGTGGCGGTTCAGCAACTCACGCCACTCGATTACCAGATCCGCCGACGGCGAGGCAAGCAGGTTTGCGTCTGCGTTGACACCTGACATGGGGCCATCCTAGTGACCGGCTGCATAAAATGCAATCGCATTAAATGTGTTGGCAACTAATGCGCGTGCATGTAATGTCTCCGCCATGACTTCCACCATCACCGCGAACCCCGGGGTTGAACCAGAGGTCGCGGCCCCCGATTGGTCGCCGCGCCTGTGGGGGATGCTGATCACCCTGTGCATCGTGTTGTTCCTCGACGGCCTGGACGTGTCGATGATCGGCGTCGCCCTGCCGTCCATCGGTTCCGAGCTGGACTTGTCGACCGCGACGCTGCAGTGGCTGGTCAGCGGGTACGTGCTCGGCTATGGCGGGCTGCTGCTGCTGGGCGGGCGCACCGCGGACCTGCTGGGCAGGCGCAAGGTCTTCCTCGCCGCGCTCGCGGTGTTCGCAGTCGCGTCGCTGGCGGGCGGCCTCGTGAGTTCGGGTCCGCTGCTGATCCTGACCAGGTTCGTGAAGGGCCTGGCGGCCGCGTTCACCGCGCCCACCGGGTTGTCCATCATCACAACGAATTTCGCGGAAGGGCCCGCCCGCAACAAGGCGCTGTCCATCTACACCGTGTTCGGCGCGGGCGGCTATTCCTCGGGGTTGCTGTTCGGCGGTCTGATGACGGGCGTCGGCTGGCGCTGGACGTTCCTGCTTCCGGTGCCGATCGCGATCGCCGCGCTGATCGCCGCGTCCAGGCTGGTGCCGAAGGACCGGCCCGCGGAGGAGGGCGGCCACGACATCCTGGGCGCGATCCTGTCCACGGCGGGCATGCTGCTGCTGGTCTACACCGTGGTCACCGCGCCCGAGGTCGGGTGGGTCACGGCCCGCACGCTCGGCTCGTTCGCCGCGGTGCTCGCGCTGTTCGCCGCCTTCGTCGCGGTGGAGAACCGGGTGCGCTACCCGCTCATCCGCCTCGGGATTCTGCGCAAGGCGTCGCTGGTCCGGGCCAGCCTGGCGATCATCGCCGTAGGCGGGTCCTACTTCAGCTGGCAGTTCATCGTGACCCTGTACTTCCAGGACACCCTGGGCTGGTCGCCGCTGAAGCTGGCCTTGGGCCTGCTGCCGGTGGGTCTGCTGGTCGCGCTGTCGGCCGTGTTCTCGGACAAGCTCGTCGCCCGCTTCGGCACTCCGGCCATCATTGCGGTCACCGGCATCGTCATGGCGGTCGGCTACCTGATGTTCCTGCGGCTGGACACCTCGCCGAGCTATCTGACGATGATCCTGCCCGCGGTGCTGCTGATCGGCATCGGCTGGATCGGCTTCCCCGCCATCAACATTCAGGCCACCGCCGGAATCGACGACGACGAGCAGGGCTTGGCGGCCGGCGTGCTGCAGACCGCCATGCAGGTCGGCGCGGCGATCGTGCTGGCCGTCACCACCGCGATCATCTCCTCCGGACACACCGCGTCCGCCGCCCCCGCGGCAATGCTCGACGCATACCGTCCCGGCCTGATCTTCGCGATGGCCGTCGCGATCGCGGGCGCCCTGGTCGGCGTCATCGGCTACGCCCGCCGCAGCTGACTACTGAACTCCACTGAACTCCACTGAACTCCACTGAACTCCAGAATGACCCGTGACGTGCGCTCAGCGCACGTCACGGGTCATTCTGGAGTTCACATAAGCGACGACAGGGGCGGGGCGGCAGCGTCTTTGGGCGAGCGGGTGAGCGTGAGCGGGGCGCCGGAGCGGGTGTGGCCGGGCCACGCGATCGCGATGGCCGGGTCGAGTGCGTCGAGGTCGTGGTCGAGCTCGGGGGTGTACTCGAGAGTGCAGAGGTAGAGCAGGGTGGACTCGTCCGCGAGTGAGAGCACCGCGTGGCCGAGCCCCTCGGAGAGGAACACCGCGCGGCGGTCGACGTCGTCGAGCAGGACGCCGTCCCATTGCCCGAAGGTCGGCGAATCCGGGCGCACGTCCACGACGACGTCGAAGAAGGCTCCACGCACACACGTGACGTACTTGCCTTGACCGGGCGGGTCGTCGGTGAAGTGGATGCCGCGCAGTACTCCGGCGGCCGACACCGAACAATTGACCTGGCACAGATCCAGGCTGCGCCCGGTGGCCTTCTCGAACTCCGTGGATTTGAACGCCTCCAGGAAAAGGCCTCGGTCGTCGCCGAATTGAGTCGGCGTGAACTCCCACGCCCCGGCAATGGACAACTCGCGTATCTGCACCCGGCCAGCCTAATGAAACCCTTCCAGAATGACCCGTGACGTGCGCTTTGCGCTGTGAGACGGCGTCACGGCCATTCTGGAAGGGTTGCGTCAGTTCAGGACGTGTGGAACGGCTTGGGGCGCCACGACGCCGACGATCGCGCCGATCACCGCCCCGGCGACGGCGCCGTTGAGGGCCCCGAAGAGCGCCGACAATCCGAAGCCGCACAGGGCCGCAGACGTCAGCAGGCAGGACGCCGCGCCGCCGAGAATCGCTCCGCCCGCCGCTCCAGCGGCGATTCCGTTGTGCAGCGGGTCGGTGTCCACAATCGGCGTCGCCTTCGTGTTCGACACCGCAGCGGCGGCTGCCACCGGCTCGGCGGCGGCTGGAGTGGGCGCCTGCTCGACGTGCGGGGCGGACGGCAGCTGCACGGCCGCCGCGGGCGGGGCGTTCAGTACCGCGGGCTGGGCGCCCGCGGTACCGCCCGCCAGCGCGGTGGCACCGGCGATGAACACTGCAACTGCAGAAAACTTGATGTACCGCAAGGAATCTCCCCATTTCAGCCTGGACGAACGCCCGGCGACAGCCGAGTCTAAACACGAAACGTTCCGCCAGGCAATGGCTTCGCAAATCAGCGCGCTTAAGCGGAAGCCCCCGCCCGGTCGGGTCCGGGCGGGGGCTTTCTGCTGCGGTATGCAGCGGCCGTGAAGATTTACTTCTTCTTCTTGTCGTCCTTCTTGTCGCTCTTCTTCGGGTCCTCGACGACGATGACCCGCTGCGGGGAGGAGGGGGCCGGGACGAACGGCTGGTTGGTGGTGATCAGGTACTGCGCCAGGCCGGCGATGCCGACT
>JABFVX010000553.1 GCA_013362555.1 Mycobacteriaceae bacterium | reverse complement strand
GAACGGGTGTGGGGCGGGCTACAAACCGTAGGTCTTGCCGATGATGTCGCGTTGGATCTCGCTGGTGCCGCCGAAGATGGTGGAGACCAGGGTGGCGCGCACGTGGCGTTCCATGTCGAATTCGCGGGCGTAGCCGTAGCCGCCCATCATCTGCATGCCGTCCAAGGCCACCCGCCTCGCGGTTTCGGTGGCCTTCAGCTTCGCCATCGACGCCTCCCGCGGCAGCAGCACTTCAGGATTGGCGTCGGCCTTGCGGGCCACGCTGTACACCAGCAGCCTCGTGCATTCGATCTCCACCGCCAGGTCCGCGATGCGGTGCCGCAGCGCCTGGAACGAGCCGATCGGCCTGCCGAACTGCTTGCGCTGGGACACGAACTCCAGCGTGTCGGCGAACGCCCGCTGCGCCATGCCCAGCGCCATGGCGGCCAGAATCAGACGCTCGAAGTTCAGTCCGGTCATCAACTGCCGCCAGCCGTTGCCGACCTCGCCGATCACCGATTCCGGCGGCAGCAGCACGTCGGTGAAGTAGAGGTCGTTGGTCTCCTTCTGCCCGCCCATCAGCTCGATCGGGCTTATCGTGAGCCCGGGAGTGTCGGCGGGCACGTGAAACATGGTGAGCCCCTCGTGTTTTCCGCCGCCGCGGTCCGTGCGCGCCACCAATAGGATGTTCTCCGAAATGTGCGCGTTGGAGCACCAGGTCTTCTGGCCATTGACCAGCCAGCCGTCCGAGGTCTTGTCGGCCCTGGTCGACAGGTTCGCGACATCGGACCCGGCTTCCGGCTCGGACATCGAAATAGACTGCGACGCACCGCGGACGATGCCGCGCAGCACGGTCTCCTTCTGCTCCGCGGTGCCGAACTTCTGGTATGCGCCGCCGGTGATGAGCGTGGGCCCGATCGCGCCGATCGGCAGCATGCCGCGCGCGGACTCCTGCAAGAGGATGCACATGTCGACCATGGACGCGTCCGATCCGCCGTACTCCTCCGGCACGGTCAGGCCCAGCCAGCCCAGCTCCGCGATCTTGGCGTACACCTGCTGGTTGTGCGCGTGCTCGCCGTTGCCCGTGAGCTTGTCGCGCTGTTCCCGCGTGCCTGCCTCGCGTTTACAGAAGTCGGCCACCGCCCGCGCGAAATCCCGCTGCTCCTGGGTGAATTCGTTGTCGATAGTGGAGCCCATGCCCATCTCCTGTACTTCGGCGGCGACGTTCGCCGCGCCCTACTTGTGCCTGCCGTGCCGGAGCTCGGTGATCTTGCGGGTGAGCGCCATCGCGCTCGGCTTGCGGTCGAAGGTGAGCAGCGCCAGTCCGGGAATCGAAAAGCGCTGGCGTGCAATGGAATGCGGCCTGCTGAACTCGAGCAGCCCGGCGGCGCCGTGAATGCGGCCGACACCCGATTCGCCGACGCCGCCGAACGGCATGCCGGGCTGGGCCGCGAAGCCGATGAAGGAGTTCACAGAGGTGGCTCCGGCCCGCATGGCCCGCGCCAGCTCCATCCCGTGCGACTTCGAGAAAACCGCCGAACCCAGACCGTATTTCGAGGCGTTGGCCAGCTCGACGGCCTCCGCGGCGGAATCGACCGCACGGACGGTGAGGGTGGGACCGAAGGTCTCCTCCACCACGGCGGGCGCGTCTTCGGGCACGTCCAGCAGCACCACCGGGTCGATATAGGGGGCGCGGATCGAGTCCAACCCGCCGACGACAGCCTGCCCGCCGCGCGCCATCGCGTCCTTGACGTGCGCTGCCACCACGTCGACCTGCGACGGCATGGTCATCGGACCGTAGGACGCCTCCGCGTCGGATCCCGCCCGAACCCCGGCCAGCCGCGACTTCAGCTGCGCGAGAAAGTCATCCAGCACATCCTTGACGACATACGCCCGCTCGATCCCGACACAGGTCTGGCCGCTGTTGCCCATGGCCCCGAAGGCGACCGCATCGGCGGCCGCGGCCACGTCGGCGTCTTCGGCGACGATGACCGCGTCCTTTCCCCCGCACTCCAGCACCACCGGAGTGAGGCTCTCGGCGGCCGCGGCCATGATCCGCTTGCCGGTGGGGGTGGACCCGGTGAACGCGATCTTGTCCACACCCGAGCGGACCAGCGCGGCGCCGGTCTCGCCCCGCCCGGTTACGACGGCGATAATCCCGTCCGGCAGTTCGGGATTGGCCTTGGCGAAGGCGGCGGCGAAGTAGTGTCCGATGGCCGTGGTGTACTCGCTGGGCTTGTACACCACGGCATTGCCCGCCGCGAGCGCATAGGCGATGGAGCCGTTCGGCGTGTACAGCGGGTAGTTCCACGGTCCGATGACGCCGACGACGCCGAGCGGGCGCTGCTCGACCACCCCGGCGAAGTTCGCGGTGAGCGGCCCGGGCCGAACTTTGCGCGGCGCCAGCGCCTTACGCGCGTTCTTGGCCGCCCAGTCGATGTGCTCCACGGTGAGCGCCAACTCGAGGTACGCGTCGTCGAGCGGCTTGCCGTTCTCCCGGCGCACCAGCTCGCACAGCTCGTCGGCGTGGTTGACCAGGTGCGCCTTCCAGCGCAGCAGCGCCTTCTTGCGGCCGTCGAAACCCAGTCCGACCCAGGCGCGGGCGGCGGCGCGGGCGGCGGCCACCGCGGCGCGCACCGCCTCGGCGTCGTCGACGGGCCATTCCCCGACCACCGCGCCGGTGGCGGGGTCGACGGACGTGAGAGTGTCGGTGACGGATGCGGTCTGGGTCATGGCGACCCTCCTTATGGCGGTACAGCAGTGATGTTGTTGCAGTCTGGCTAGTCCAACAGCGCGGCGGTCATCAATCGGTGGATGCGGGACCGATTGGCGGGCCGGTTGTCGAAGGAGGTCAGCCTGCCGAGATCCAGCACCAGGCCGAAGGCGGCGTGCACCCGGAACGCGGCCTCGTCGGGCCCGATCTCCGGCCGCGCCGCGGTGAGCAGCGCGACCCACCGGCCGACCTGCCCGCGCTGCAACCCGCGCAGCCTGCGCTGGTGCTCCTGCGGGAGGTTGCCGAACTCGGCGAAATACACCGACAGCAGGTCGGGCACGGAGAAGCTGAGCCCGAGGTACCGCTCAGCGAGCGCGGTCAGCGCCCGCCGCGGGTCAGGTTCGGCGGCCAGGGCGTCCCCGGTCGCCTCGGTGAGCCGGTCATTCGCCCGGTCCAGCGCCGCCGCCAGGAGGTCCGCCTTGCTCGGAAAGTGCCGGTAGACGCCCGAGGCGGTCATGCCCACCGCCGACGCCAACTCCTCAACGCTCGCGTCGTGGTAGCCGCGAGCGGCGAACATCCCGATCGCTACGTCGATCAGCTGCTCGGAGCGGTCGGCGTCCGGATCCGGCGGCGCGGCGGGCCGAAACCGCACCGACTTGCCGCGTTCCGCGGCGGGAAGTTCGGATTGCACTACGGCCCAGCACATCTCGTGCAGCACGGCGGCGATGCGCGGCGCGGCCGACGCGGTGTGGTGGGCCGTGATGCTGCCGATGGCGCTCAGCGCCGCGGCGGCGAGCATGGCGACGTCGGCGTCCGCGAGCTTCGGCCGCAGCGTGCGGAGGGGGACCGCGACCCGGTCGTTCACTTCGCCGTAGGTCGTGCGCAAGCGCCCGCGGTCGACGGCGTCGAGGTAGCGCCCCTCCCAGCGGTACAGACCGCCGCCCGCCCGGTTGTCGATGGTGAAGTCGATGAGTGCCGCGAGCACGCCCGCGAGGTTCGACGCGCCCGCGGTGGCGGCGACCAGCCCGTCGGCGGCGGCCTCGGCGGTAGCCAGGAACAGGGCGTACTTGTTGGGGAAGTGCCGATACAGCGCAGGCCCGGAAATCCCTACCTCGGCGGCGATTTCGTTGACGCCGACCCGGTGGTACCCGTGCTCGCTGAACGCCACCGCGGCCGCGCGCAGAATCTGCTCCTTGCGGTCCCGGGGCCGCCGCTTCCGCGTGGGCACACTGTCCCGGACGACCATTGACACTCCTTTCGACTGCTCGTAAGTTAATCATCATTCACGTGAAGTTAATCACGGTTCCGGCCCTGGGGAAAGGGGCGGAGGAATGAGGTATTCCATGTTGCGCACCAGATTCACCGAGGCCTTCGGCATCGAACATCCGATCGTGCAGGGCGGCATGATGTGGGTGGGCCGGGCCGAGCTCGTCGCGGCCGTGGCCAACGCGGGCGCCCTGGGCTTCATCACCGCCCTCACGCAGCCCACGCCTGCGGACCTGCGCACCGAGATCGCCCGCGCCCGCGACCTCACCGACAAGCCGTTCGGAGTGAATCTCACTATCCTGCCGTCGATTACGCCGCCGCCCTACGAAGAGTACCGACAGGCGATCATCGACAGCGGCGTCACGATCGTGGAGATCGCGGGCGCCAACCCGGAAACCCACCTGCCGCACCTCAAGGACGCGGGCGTCAAAGTGATCCACAAGTGCACCAGCGTGCGGCACGCCGTCAAGGCCCAGCGGGTCGGGGTGGACGCCATCAGCATCGACGGCTTCGAATGCGCAGGCCACCCCGGCGAGAACGACATTCCCGGCCTGGTGCTGATTCCCGCCGCGGCGCGCGAGATCGACATTCCGATGCTGGCGTCCGGCGGCTTCGCCGACGCCCGCGGGCTGGTCGCAGCGCTGGCGCTGGGCGCGGACGGCGTGAACATGGGCACCCGGTTCCTGTGCACCCGGGAGTCGGCCATCCATCCCAAAGTCAAAGAGCAGATCGTCGCCAACAGCGAGCTCGACACCCAGTTGATCTTTCGCACGCTGCGCAATACCGCGCGCGTCGCGGACAACTCCATCAGCCGCAAGGTGGTCGAAATCGAGCGGGCAGGCGGCACTTTCGACGACGTGCGGGAGCTGGTGTCCGGCCAACGCGGCCGCAAGGTCTTCGAGGACGGCGACCTGGAGGCGGGCATCTGGAGTTCCGGCATGTGCCAAGGGCTCATCCACGACGTGCCCACGGTGGCCGAGCTGGTCGCGCGCATCGTCGGCGAAGCCGAGGACCTCATCACCGGCGCGCTGACGGACATCGTCGCATGACCGACGCCGACGGCCCGGGGGCACGGCCGACTCAGGTGGGCGACCTGCGGGTAGAACGCGAGGGGGCCAGGGTGCGCGTCACCATCGAACGCCCGCGCCGGATGAACGCCGTCGATCTGGCGACCATGCGCGGCTTGAGCGAGGTGATTGCCGCGACCGCGGCCGACTCCACAGTGCGCGTCATTGTGCTCACCGGCGCCGGGACCTCGTTCTGCACCGGCGCCGACCTGGCCGCGGCCGCCGCGGGCGGCGGCGCCGAGGCCAGTCCGGACGTGGTGATGGACACCGCCAACGGGGTGATTCGCGCCATCGTCGCCGCGCCGATCCCGGTCATCGCCCGCATCAACGGCCCCGCTGCAGGCGTCGGGTTGTCGATCGCGCTGGCCGCGGACCTCAGCTACGCCGTCGAATCCGGTTACCTGCTCCTGCCTTTCGTGAACATCGGCCTGATGCCGGACGGCGGCGCGGTGCAGACCATCGCCGCGGCCATCGGCCGGGCCCGGACCGCGGAGATGGCATTGCTGGGCGAGCGGCTTGCGGTCCCCGCCGCCGCGGCCGCGGGCCTGATCACCAAGGCCGTGCCCGACGACCAGCTCGATTCGATGGTGGACGCCGTCGCCGACAAGCTCGCCGCTGGTCCGCGCCGCGCGATCGAGTACACCAAGCAGGCTGTCAACGACGCGACGCTCGCAGGGCTCGAGGCCGCCTTGGAACGCGAGAAAACGGGCCAGAGAGAACTTCTCGGCTCCGCCGATTTCCTCGAGGGCATGGTCGCCATGCTCAGTCACCGCAAACCCACGTTCGGATAGCCGAGGGCCTGAATATGTCCGCTCCCACAGTTTCGATCACCGAGCCCGCCGCGTCGCGGCGCAACCACTGGGTCAACCACATCGCGCTCCACGCTCAGTCCCGGCCGGACGCCACCGCCGTGCGGTTCCTGGGCCAAGACACCACGTGGGCCCAGCTACATCGACGCTTCACGGCTTTCGCGGGCGCCTTGGCCCGGCGCGGCATCGGCCGCGGCGACCGGGTGCTCGTCCTCATGCTCAACAACCCGCAGTACCTGGAGGCGGTGTTCGGCATCAACGCGATCGGCGCGATCGCGGTGCCCGTCAACTTTCGGCTCACCCCGCCGGAGATCGGCTATCTCGCTGCGGATTCCGGCGCCGTCGCCATTGTCACCGACACGGTGCTCGCGCCGCTCGCCGCCGCCGTGCGAGCCGGGCGGCCCGAGCTGTCCACCTGCGTGGTAGTCGGCGCGGCGACCGAGGGCGACCTGCTCGGCTACGAGGATCTGCTCGCTGAGCCCGGCAGTCCGCACGAACCGCTGGACATCCCGGAGGATTCACCTGCACTCGTCATGTACACCTCCGGCACCACCGGGAGTCCGAAAGGCGCGGTGCTGACCCACGGCAACCTGAATGCACAGTCGCTCACCTGCATCCGCGCCTTGGACAGCAGGCCCGGCGACATCACGTTCTGCACCTCGCCGCTGTTCCACATCGCCGGGCTCGGCAGTCTCGCCCCGGCTTTCCAGCTCGGCATCGCCACGGTGCTGCATCCGCTGACGGCCTTCGACGCCGCCCAGATGCTCGACGCGCTGGAACGCGAACAGGCCACCTCGGTATTCATGGTGCCCGCACAGTGGCAGCTGACGTGCGCCGAGCAGGCAGCCCGGCCGCGCAAGCTCGCGCTGCGCGTGATCAGCTGGGGCGCCGCGCCCGCATCCGACACGGTGCTGCGGGCGATGGCCGACACCTTCCCGGACGCGCTCAACGTCGCGGTGTTCGGGCAGACGGAAATGTCCCCGATCACCTGCGTTCTGGAGGGCGCGGACGCCATTCGCAAACTCGGCTCGGTCGGCAAGCCGATCCCCACCATCGCCACCCGCATCGTCGACGACGCCATGAACGATGTCGCCCCCGGCGACATCGGCGAGATCGTCTACCGCGGACCGACATTGATGCAGGGCTACTGGAACAACCCGGACGCCACGGCGGAGGCGTTCGCGGGCGGGTGGTTCCACTCCGGCGATCTGGTGCGCCAAGACGACGAGGGCTTCGTCTACGTCGTCGATCGCAAGAAGGACATGATCATCTCCGGGGGCGAGAACATCTACTGCGCCGAAGTGGAGAACGTCCTGTTCGCCCACCCCAAGATCCGCGAAGCCGCCGTCATCGGCCGCCCCGACGAACAGTGGGGCGAAATCCCCGTCGCCGTCGTCGCCCTGGAGCCCGACGCGACCCTCGCCCTGGACGAGCTGGCCGCCTTCCTCAACACCCGCCTGGCCCGCTACAAACACCCCAAGGACCTCATCCTGACCGACGCCCTCCCCCGCAACGCCAGCGGCAAAGTCGTCAAACCCCGTCTCCGAGAATCCCTCTGACCCAACCGTCCACAACAACTCATGAGTTGCGCTGAGCGCAACTCATGAGTCGTTCAGGAGGTCAGGATTGGTAGCCGAGGAGTTTGGCGGAGAGGGCGGTGAGGATTTCGGTGGTGCCGCCTCCGATGCCGAGGATGCGCATGTCCCGGTACTGCCGCTCGATCTCGGATTCCCGCATGTAGCCGAGGCCGCCGAACAGCTGCAGCGCCTGGTTCGCCACCCACTCGCCCGCCTCCACCGCGGTGTTCTTGGCGAAGCACACTTCGGCGATGAGGTTCTCCTCGCCTGCGGCGTACCGCTCGACGACGGTGTGGGTGTATGTCCGCGCCACCTCGATCCGGCGCGCCATGTCGGCGAGCGTGTTCTGCACCGACTGCCGCGCGATCAGCGGTTTGCCGAAGGTGGTGCGCTGCCGGCACCAGTCCGCGGCCAAGTCCAGGCAGCGCTGTGCGCTCGCGTAAGCCTGTGCGGCAAGGCCCACCCGCTCCGCGACAAAGGCCCGGCCGATCTGAGTGAAGCCGGTGTTCTCGGCTCCGACGAGGTTCTCCACCGGCACCCGACAGTCGGCGAACGCCAGCTCCGCCGTGTCGGAAGCCAGCCACCCCATCTTGGCGAGCTTGCGGGACACAGTGAATCCAGGCGTGCTCTTCTCGATCACGAGCAGCGACACGCCGCCCGCGCCGCGGCCGCCCGTACGGACCGCCGCGACGACGAAGTCGGCGCGGCAGCCCGAGGTGATGAACGTTTTCGCCCCGTTGACGACATAGTGGTCGCCGTCGCGCTCGGCCCTGGTCGCGAGCCCGCCGACATCCGACCCGCCGCCGGGCTCGGTGATCGCGAGCGCCCCGATCAGCTCACCCGCCAAAGTCGGCCGAACCCACCGTCCGATCTGCGCCGGATCGCCCGCCATGGCCAGGTGCGGCACCGCAATGCCGCAGGTGAACAGCGACGAGAACACCCCGCCCGCGCACCCGGCGTAGTGCATCTCCTCGCACACCGCGACCGCGTCGATCGGATCGCCGCCCCCGCCGCCGACCGACTCCGGAAACGCCACCCCGAGCAGCCCGAGCTTGCCCGCCGCGCGGTGCAAGTCGCGCGGCAGCTCACCGGCTGCTTCCCACTCGTCCTGGTACGGCAGCACCTCCCGCTCCGCGAACCGACGCACCGTCTCTCGCAAATCTCGGCGGTGCGGATCATCCCAGGAACTCATGAGTCGAGCATTCCCGATCCCCTCAAAACAATCAAGCATGATTGTTTCTATCTCTCCAGAATGACCCGTGACGTGCGCTTAGCGCACGTCACGGGTCATTCTGGAGGTTGGAAGGCCGGGATTCAGCGGGTCAGGGAGCCGAAGAAGTCGCGCAGATCGCCGGTCAGGAGCTCGGGGACCTCGAGCGCCGGGAAGTGGCCGCCCGCATAGAACTCCGACCAGTGCGTGATGTTGTGCGCCTTCTCCGCGAAGCGGCGGATCGCGTAGTCGGCCGTGGTGAACACCGCGACTCCGGTGGGCACGGTACCTTTCGGCTTCGGGGCGAACATCGCGGCGTCGTGGAAGCGCTCGTAGTAGAAGTTGGCGACGCTGCGTGCGGTGTCAGTGAACCAGTACACGCTCACGGTGGCCAGCATCCGGTCCCGGTCCACTGCCTGCTCCGGCAGTTCGCGGGCAGCGTCGGTCCACTCCTGGTACTTCTCCACGATCCAACCCAGCTGCCCCGCAGGCGAATCCGCCAGCAGCTGCGCGATGGTGTTGGGACGCGTGCCCTTCACCTTCATGTAGGCCGACTCGTGTTCCTGGAACTGCTTCTGCGCCGCCAAGCGCCGCTGCTCCACCTCGTTCAGCGCCGCGAAATCGGCCGGCTCGCCGATCGGGAAGGTGACCAGGGCGTTGGCGTGCACCCCGAGCACGTGCTCGCTGTCGAGCCTGCCGAGCACCGGCCCGAGAAACGCCCCGTGGTCGCCGCCGTGGACGCCGTAGCGCTGGTAGCCGAGCCGGGCCATCAACTCTGCCATCGCGGCCGCGACCCGGCCGTCGTTCCAGCCCGCCTCGGTGATCGGGCCGGAGAAGCCGTGCCCCGGCAGCGAGGGAATCACCAGGTGGAAGGCGGGCGAATCGGGCGCCCCGTGCGCCCGTGGGTCGGTCAGCGGACCGATCATGTCGAGGAAGTCGACCACCGAACTCGGCCAGCCGTGCAGCAGCAACAGCGGGGTGGCGTCCGACTGCGGCGAACGCACGTGCAGGAAGTGCACGTTCTGGCCGTCGATGGTGGTGGTGAACTGCGGGAGCCTGTTGAGCTCGGTCTCGACGGCACGCCAGTCGAACTTCTCGCTCCAGTAGCCCGCGAGCTCCTTCAGGTACGAGGTGGGCACGCCGCGCTCCCACGTTGCACCGGGCAGCTCGTCGGTCCAGCGGGTGCGAGCGAGACGGTAGTGCAGGTCGTCCAGCTCAGTCTGTGGGATCTCGATGCGGAAGGGGCGGATCTCGCTGTTCGTCATGACAAGAATGGTTCCGGTAAAGAGGCACCCGGCGGATCACGAGAATTCGTTATTTCCGTTCCTGGCCAGGCAAACCTCCAGAATGGCCCATGAGGTGCATCCGACGCACTTCACGGGTCGTTCTGGAGGGTTGCAGACGGACCGGGTTACGAGACGTTAGAGGCGGTTGGCGGATGTACGGCGTGGCGAACCTCCCGGCGGACGGCGTGTTCGTCGGGCGGGAGGGTGAACTGTCCGCGCTGCTGGACGCGCGGCACGACCCGCGGGTGCGCGCGGTGCTCATCGCGGGCGAGCCGGGCATCGGAAAATCCCGGCTGACGGCCGAATTCGCGGCTCGGCAGACGCCGACGACCGAGGTGCTCGTCGGCCGGTGCCCGGAATCAGGGAGCGACGTGGCGTTCGCGCCCTTCCTCGGCGTGCTGCGCGACCTGCCCGGCACGGACCGCACCCAGCTGTTCGGCGCGGTGCTCACGCGGCTGGAACAGCGCGCCGCCGCACACCCCGTTGTGCTGGTGCTGGAGGATCTGCACTGGGCCGACTCGTCCAGCCTGGAACTGTTCGCCTTCCTCATCGCCAATCTGGCGGAGCCGGACGTGCTGCTGCTCGGCACGTATCGGCCGGTCTGCCCGCCCGGCTTGCGCCGATTAGTGGCCGAGCTGCGACGTAACCCGACCGTGCGGCACGTGGAGCCGGGTTCCTTCACCCGTCATCAAGTCGGCAGGCAGCTGGCCGCCTTGCTCGGGCGGGAGCCCGAGCCGCGGCGGGTGACCGAGGTTCTCGAACACAGCTCGGGCAATCCGCTTTTCGTGGCCGCGCTGTCCGCGGCCCCCGGCCTGTCCGTAGACCTCGACGCCCTGCTCCTGGCCGCACTCACCGACTCGAGCGACGACGCGGGCGCCCTGGCGCGCACGGCGGCGGTGATCGGCTCGCCGATCGACCACGCCCTGCTGGAGGCCGCAGCCGGCCTGCCCGCGGCCCAACTGCACGCCGGGCTGCGCGAACTCGTCCAGCGCCAGGTGCTGACTGCGCTCGACAGTGGCGGTACAACGGACATCGGCTATGAATTCCGCCATGTACTGCTGCGCCAGGCCATATATGCGGATCTGCTCGCGGCCGAGCGCATCGGGACGCACGCGCGGCTGGCGCAGCTGATCAGCGCCCGCCCAGAGCTCGTCGCGGCCCCGCGCCGCGAGGCCGCGCGGGCTCACCACGCCTATGCGGCAGGGGATCTCCCGCTCGCGCTGGAGTCCGCCTGGGCGGCTGCACAGCAGGCGCACCGCATCGGCGCCCACCCGGAGCGCCTGCGGCACCTGGACCGGGTTCTGCAACTCTGGGACCGCGTCCCCGACGCCGCGCACCGCATCGCCGCCGACCGGCTCGCGGTGCTGGAGCACGTAGTCGACGCTGCCTTCCACGGCGCCGACACCCAGCGCGGCATCGACGCCGCCACCGAAGCCCTCGACCTGCTCACCGGAGCCACAGACCACCACCCCCACACCCGAATCACTCAGGTGCACCCGCAGCTGCGGGTGCACCTGAGTGATTCGGGTGTGGC
>JABFVX010000196.1 GCA_013362555.1 Mycobacteriaceae bacterium | reverse complement strand
GGTGTCGAGCACGATGCGGTAGGGGTCGCCGTCCGCGCCGGAGCCGTAGACGGTGCGCAAGGCCTCGTGGCGCGCGACGACGGCGCCGACCGCGGCGCGCAGGCGCTCGGCATCCAGGGCGCCGGTCAGCCGGTAGGTGACGCCGACATTCAAGTCGGGATCCGCGGGCGCCCGGTCGTGCAGGAACCACGCGCGGCGCTGCCCGGCGGCCAATGCGAGCTCGCCGGGGACGGAAGGGCTGGACACGGCGGCCGACGTCATTCGGGAATGTCGGTGAGATAACCACCGCGGGTGAAGAATTCGGCCCCGTCTCGTTCGACGCCTGCCGCGTCGCGGACGCGGGTGACCACCAGGGCCCGGTTGGCCCCGCGCTGCGCATGCGGTCCGCAGACGACGGCGCCGCCGCCCTCCTGCACGATGACGCGGCCGACGGTGCCCCCGTAGCGGGCCTCGGACACCGACGCCGCCAGGATCTCGATCCGCTCCCCGCGGTAGTGGGAGAACGCCCGCGGATACGGCTCGGACAGCGCCCGCACGAAACGCTCCAGATCGACTGCGTCCCATGACCAGTCGACGCGGCTGTCGCGTTCGGAGCGCTTGTGGAAGTAGGTGCGCTCGGCCTTGTCCTGCGGACGCCACACGGCCGTTCCGCTCTCCAGCGCCGCCAAGGCCTCCCGCACCGCGCCCGGAATCAGCTCCATTCCGGCGCGGACCAGTTCGGTGCCGGTGGCGTCCGGCGGGATGGGCAGGCGGTGCTGGACGAGGATGTCGCCGGTGTCCAGCTGTTCGTCCATCCGGTGCACGGTCAGGCCGAATTCCGTTGCACCGCTGATCAAGGCCCACAGAACCGGGGAGAAGCCGGTGAACTGGGGCAGCAGCGAGTCGTGCAGGTTCAGCGTGCCGTGCGGCGGCAGCGTGTAGAGCTCCGCGGGCATCCAGGTGTACCAGCTGTTCACGACGATCACATCGGGCTCGGCCCGCTTGACGAGGTCGATGGTCTGCGCGTCTGCCCGTTCGGTGCGGTGCACCGGGATGCCGTGCTCTCGGGCGAGCTCCTCGACCGAGTCATTCCAGATGGCCTTGTAGGACGACTCCGCAGCCGGGTGCGTGACCGCCAGCACCACCTCGTGCTCCGAATCGATCAGAGCTTGCAGAGTTTTCCGACCCCAGGTCTGGAAGCCGAACGACACGATACGCATGAAACCGAAACCTCATCTCTACCAAACTAAGGGTAGCCTAGCCTATTGGGAATTCTCCAGAGCGGTCGCTCCCATCGCGACCCCGCCGCCGCCGACAGCGGGCCGCAGCACCCGATCGGAAAGCTCGCCGAGGCAGCTGAGGTTCGGGAACCCGGGGCCCTGCGTGAGCGCGGCGAAGTTGGGCAGATAGAGCGGCGATTCCAGGCCCGACACCGCCAGGTTGTAGTCGATCGCCGCCTCCACCCGCGCCTGCGTGAGCGGACCGCCCACCGCCAGCTCCAGCAGATCGGCAGCGTCGGCGTCGAACAGATCCAGGAACCACAGCGGGTGCCCGCCGGTCGCGTCCACCACCAAGTCGAACGCGTGCACCTGGTCCGGCCGCAGCTCATTGCGCAGGGTGAGCGCGATGGCCGTGCCCTGGTCGGCGACCCGAACCACCCGGCCCTGCAAGTGATGGACGCGGTTGTCGCCGAGCAGACTCTCCTGCACCCGCACGGAGAACACCCCGCGGTCGGTGCGGCGGATCACGTCGCGACGCTGTTCCAGGGTCAGCCCGCTCCACTTGCCGGGATCGCTGTACAGCGAGTTCTCGAAGTAACTTTCGCCACGGGTATAGAGCGTGGCCATGGGTGAGATCACCGACACTGTCAGCATCTCGTGGCGGACCAGCTCGTCCAGCGCCGAACCCGCTGTCTCGCCGCCGCCGATCACCGCGACCCGCGACGACACCGGCAGCGCCCGCCGGCCCGCCAGCTCCCAGAACTCGGCGACGCTCAGCATCTTGGGATGCTCGGCCAGCGCGCGGGTGCTGCGGCCGGGACCGGTGAGCATGAGCTCGTCCGCGTCCAGCCTGCGCTCGGCCCGGGTGTTGACGTCGGTCACCGACACCAGCCAGCCGCCCGCCGTCGGCGAGATCGACGTCACTTGCCCCAGTACGAGCTCCAGGTCGATCCGGTGCCCCACCCATTGCAGATACTTGGCCCAGACGTGGTGCTGCGGGCTCGGCCTGCCCCGGTCGATCCACTCCGCGTAGCCGCCCTGGTCGACCAGGAACGACGTCCAGCTGTAGGCCTGCATGGCCTGGTTGATCTCCTGGTTGCGGCCGCGCGCCCACGTTGTGCGATACGGGAAGCCCACGTCCTTCTCCGGGCTGGTGCCGAGGCGGTGCTGCCCGTCGGTCCACCCCCCGCTCGGCAGCCAGTTGCCGCCGACCGCGTGCGCCTCGACCACCACCACGCGCGGCGCCGGGAGGCCCAGTTTTCGCAGGACGTGCGCTTTCGCGGCTACCGCAAGGGCTTTCGGTCCCGCACCGACGACCAGAAGGGTCTTCACCGGTCCACACTCACTTCCTTGCAAACACCGCACAACTCTTGGCCCGCCATTTATGTTTGCATAGGCTTACCTTATATTGCTTGGTGATGCCAGAGCCTCGCTCGCGGCGACCGATTGAGAACGATGGGACACGTCATGATCAGCACTGCCCGAAACACGCTGGGAGCCGCGCTCTTCGCCGCCACCGCACTGCTCGCGGGCGGCCAGGTCGCCGCGATCGCGCCCGCTGCGGCCGCCCCGATCGTCAGAACCGTCCAGCCCGGCCTCGGCGACCTGCACGCCAAGCTGAAAGTGGCCCTCAACACGAGCGCCCCGCGCGCCGCCCGCGCCGCCGAACTCGAGGCTGGGGAAGCGGGCCTGCCGCTGCTCGACCAGGTCGGCGGCGTCATGAACACCGTCCCGAGCCTGCGCTGGGTCCTGGCCGGCCCGCTCAACGTCAAGGGCGACACCCTGACGGCCAACCTTCAGATCACCGTCGACGGCTACGGCACCTTCCCGAACATCGAACTGGCGTGGCGCAACGTCAACCAGGCCTGGAAACTCACCCGCGACTCCGAGTGCCGGGTCGCCTACTACGCGGGCCTGCGCTGCAACCTCTGAAACCTCCTCACATACCTCCAGAATGACCCGTGACGTGCGTTAACCGCACGTCACGGGTCATTCTGGAGGATTGAATCGGTTACTCGAGGGCCTGCGGGTCGAATGCGGCCGAGTGGATGCCGTGACGATTGTTGAGGGTGTACGTGGCGGCCCACAACAGCAGGCCGAGGCCGAGCAGGACGGCGGCGATCCCGTACTGCACCGCGGGCCTGCCGGTGACCGGCAGCACCAGGAAGCCGCAGCTCAACGCGCCCACCACGGGCAACGCCGTCGGAGTGCGGAAATGGTCGTGGTCGACCGGGTCGCGGCGCAGCACGAGCACGGCGACGTTCACCACGGTGAACACCCCGAGCAGCAGCAGCGCCGTGGTGCCGCCCAACTCCGGGACGTCGCCGACGAACAGGATCAGACCGAACGCCAGCAGCGTGGTGAACCCGATCGCCAGGTACGGCGTGCGCCTGCGGCGGTGCACGATCCCGAGGTGGTGCGGAATCACGCCCTGTCGCGCCATGCCGTACAGCAGCCTGCTCGCCATCAGCATGTTGATCAGCGCCGAGTTGGCCACCGCGAAAATCGTGATGAACGCGAAGACGTGCAGCGGGAAGTGCGGCGCGCCCGCCTTCACCACCTGGAGCAGCGGCGTGTCGCCCTGGCCGAGCTCGGCAGGCGGGACCAGCGCGATCGCGGTGATCGCGACCAGCACGTACACCGTGCCGGTGATCATCAGCCCGAGGAACAGCATCCGCGGGAAGATCTTGTTCGGCCGCTTGCACTCCTCGGCCATGTTGACCGAGTCCTCGAACCCGATCATCGCGTAGAACGCCAGCGTCGTCGCCGCGATGACGCCGCCGACGGCGCCGCGGCCGCCGGTGCCGAAGTCGTTCACCCGGCCGAAGTCGCCGTGCCCGAAGCCGAGCGCCCACAGGCCGATGCCGATGATGATCAGCAGCCCGGTCAGCTCGACTACGGTCAGCACCACGTTGAGCTTCACGCTCTCCCCCACGCCGCGGAAGTTGATCAGCGCGCACGCCGTCATGAACAGCAGCCCGATCACGGTGATCCAGCCGCCCGCGCCCGCAATGTGGAGCTCGAACGCATTGGCGAAGTTCGCCGCGAACGCCCGCGACGCCGTGGCCGCGGAGGTGATGCCCGAACACATCACCGCGAACGCGACCATGAACGTGACGAAATGCAGCCCGAACGCCTTGTGCGTGTACAGCGCCGCCCCGGCTGCCTGCGGATACTTGGTGACCAGCTCCATATAGCTGAACGCCGTGATCATCGCGACCGCGAACGCGACCACGAACGGCACCCACACCGCGCCGCCGACCAGGTTGGCCACTTTGCCCGTCAGAGCGTAGATGCCGGTACCGAGGATGTCGCCCACGATGAACAACAACAGCAGCCCCGGGCCCATCACCCGGTGCAGTGTCGGCTCCGAGCCGACCGGCTTGCCCGTCTCTTCCACGGTGCTCATGGAGCCTCCTTCCGAACTGCCCGCCGAATGCGCACGCGCCACAATAGCCGGTACATTGATCCGTGGCGTTGCTTGGTAGCTACATCGGTCCGCCTCGGAAATATATTTCTACCTGCACCTAAGCAGCACGCCGCGCGCAGCGCAACGCCCGGGCAAGCGAGTCGCTCACCCGGGCGCGCGGTTGACGAGCCCCTATCCCGAATACGGCCTTAGTTCAGTCTGACTGAATAGACTATGCATTCGGGACTTGGTCTAGCGGCGGAATCCGACGTATGCCAGCGCCCCTATCACCAACAGCGACACCAGCGCCCACCCGAACCCGGCGAGCAGCCACGTCACCGCGAACACCAGCACCGCGGGCGCGGCCACGACGGCGGCGATGAACGGGCTCTCCCGCACCGTCTCCAGCGCCGCGCGGCGGCCCTGACGATCCAACTTCCGATTCGACATGTCGACTCCCAACTCCAGGCCCCTCGCCCCATTGTGCCTCGCCTCCGCGGCGCCGGGCTGGGAGAATGCGGCGGTGTCCTTCTTCGACGGCCCGCGCGGAGCGCTGCACGACCGGCGCTGGCTCGCGGGCGCGCCCGCCGCGGGGGTCGCGCTGCTGCCCGGGCTGGGCCAGCACCCCGGGCACGACCACCGGGTCGCGCGGGCGCTCGGCGCGGCGGGCGTGGAGACGTGGGGGCTGGACACCGCCGGTCACGGGCTGAGCGAAGGCGACCCGGAGCGGCCGGGCTCGCTGCCCGAACTGGCGGCGGACGCCCAAGCGCTGCTGACAGTCGTCCGAGCCGAAAGGCCTACGGACGCTGTCATTTTCGTGGGGCACTCGCTCGGCGCCGCTACCGCGGTCACCGCGGTGCGCGCGGGCCTCGACTGCACCGGGCTCATCGTGATCGGCACGCCGAGCAGCGTTCTCGGCAAAGACGGGTCGCGCGGGCCCGCGCTTCCCGACGACCTCGCGGTCCTGGCGCTGCACGGGGTCGACGACCGCCGCGCACCAGTAGCGGCCGTGCGCACGTGGAGCGCGCGACACCCGCGGATGACGCTGCGCGAGTACCCCGATGCGGGCCACGACCTGCTGCACGAACCGGTGCACCGAGCGGTCACCGCCGACATCGTCGACTGGATCCTCCGCAACGAATTTCCAGAATGACCCGTGACGTGCGTTGAGCGCACCCAATGGGTCATTCCGGAAGTCGCTGCCGGGCGGTGTCTGGACCTGGAAGTAACACTCCCGTCCCCATTCCCGACAACGTCCGTGAAACACGGCCCGTCCGGGGGGCCGGTCCTTCCACTTGTCGGAACCTAAAATTGGGGTACAAGGACATGGCTTTTCGCGACCTTCTGGAGCGCCGCAGGCTCATCGCGTCGGTGGGCGCGCCCACGGTACTGGGCGCGGCGGCAATCGCCGTCTATACCTTTGCGCTGCCGTCGAATTCAGCGCACACCGCGGACACGCAGCTCAAGTCGTCAGTCACCGAATGCCACGACATGGTGACGGTGTCGGTCGCGGGCCGACGCGACACCCCGGTCGCCGGGACGACGAAGATGCTGGTCGACGCGAACGGCAACGCACTGCCCGCCGCGCTGTCCGGCGACCACAAGAGCTACTGGGTCGATCCGGTGGTCAACGCGCCCGCCGGTTCCGTTCCGCCGGGCTCGTACACTGCGGTCTACGTGGCCTACCCGGCCAACCTCGCCACCTACGAGGACGCCGTGACGGCGGGCGTCGCCAACACCGAGAAGGTGATGCAGGAAATCGCCAAGTACTGCCCGAACACCAAGTTCTCCGTCGTCGGCTACAGCGAAGGCGCCGACGTGGCGCGCCGGGTCGCGATGGACATCGGCCACCAGCGGGCAGGCGTCGACCCGAACAAGGTGCTCGGCGTGGTGATCCTCGCCGACGCGGGCCGCTCGGCAGGCGACGGACCGTTCCCCGGCGCCCGCGACCCGTTCGGCAGCCCGGACGGCTTCAACCGGAAGTACCAGAACGGCGTCACCCCGGTCTCCGGCGAGGGCGCACTGCCCGGCACCGCGGGCGACTTCGGCGCACTGAACGGCAAGATCGCCTCGTTCTGCTCCGAAGGCGACCTCACTTGTGCTGCACCGCAAAACATTTCGCTGCTGAACTTGGTGATCAACGTAGGCAGGCAGCTCAACGTCGACCGGCTGGAGAAGGAGGGCCTGACGCCCGCCACCGGCCAGGACGTCGCCGTGACGCTCGGCCGCATCGCGATGGCGGCCTTCGCCGACATCGCCTCGCAGCCGAACTGGATGGCCAGTGACGAAACGTTCCTTCAGGTCCTGCTGCGGGTGTCGGACCCGGCGTACAAGCCGGGACAGGCGCCGCGCCCGGCCGCCCCGGCCGACGCCGTGAACGTCGACCAGATGTCACCGCTGGCCTACCTGCCGAAGAAGATCTTCAACGAGATCGTCGGACTCGTCGTCACCAATCAGAACACCATCCCGGTGATCATGAGCGATCCGTACAATCTCACCCTCGGCCCGGACGCCAAGGGCCACCACTTCGACTACTGGCGCGACGCCAACGCGGCCAACGGCAAGCCGCTGAGCAGCGCTCAGTACGCCGCCGCCTGGCTCACGCAGCTCGCCAAGGAAGCCCGCGAGGGCAAGACCCCGAACACCGCGGCCAAGCCCGCCCCGGCCCAGCTGGCGTCGAACTACCGGGAAGTGGAACGCAACCTCACCGCGCCCGACGACGACTACGCCGCCGTCTCCTCCACCACGAAGTCGAGCGCAACCACCTCGACCACGACAACCACATCCACCACCACGCCGACCGCCACGGCCAAGGCCGAGCCCATCGCAGGCTCGACCACGGCGACCACCACAACGACCACGCCGCCGGCGACCACATCCACAACCACGCCGCCGCCGTCCACAACCAAGCCGTCCTCGACGACGTCGCGCACCACGACCACCTCCACCACCACGACCACCACCACGCCGACCACCACACCCTGCCGATAGGCCGAGCGTCCTACACCCGTAGCGCGCGTCTACACCCGCAGCTGCGGGTGTAGACGCGCGCTACGGGTGTAGGACCTGGCGGGGAAGTTCCGCTCACGCGGCGGGAAAGGGGTGCGGCCGGGGGCGCGGAGAGGAGAATCGACGGCGATCATCCTCACCTCAACCAGGGAGTGCACGTGACCGACCTCAACGACCCCACCGCAGGCTGGAGTTTCGAGACCAAGCAGATCCACGTCGGCCAGACTCCGGACGACACCACGAACTCCCGTGCACTGCCCATTTACCAGACCACGTCCTACACCTTCCGCGACACGGCCCATGCCGCCGCCCTCTTCGGCCTCGCCGAGCCGGGCAACATCTACACCCGCATCGCCAACCCGACCCAGGACGCGGTGGAACAGCGCGTCGCGGCGCTGGAAGGCGGAGTCGCGGCGCTGCTGCTGGCGTCCGGGCAGGCCGCCGAGACCCTGGCCATCCTCAACATCGCGAGCGCGGGCGACCACATCGTGTCCAGCCCCCGCCTCTACGGCGGCACCTACAACCTGTTCCACTACACCCTGCCCAAGCTCGGCATCGACGTCGCCTTCGTCGACGACCCCGACGACCTCGAGCAGTGGCGCGCCGCCGTCCGGCCGAACACCAAAGCGTTCTACGGCGAAACCATCTCGAACCCGCAGAACCACATCCTCGACATCGCCGGGATCGCCGATGTCGCCCACGGCGCGGGGCTGCCGCTGATCGTCGACAACACGGTCGCGACGCCGTACCTGCTGCGCCCGCTCGAACACGGCGCCGACATCGTGGTGCACTCCGCCACGAAATACCTTGGCGGACACGGCGCCGCGATCGCGGGCGTCATCGTCGACGGCGGCCGGTTCGACTGGACCTCCGGCGGCGCCGAGCAGCCGCGGTTCCCCGGCTTCGTCGAGCCCGACCCCAGCTACCACGGCGTCGTCTACGCCGATCTCGGCGAACCGGCCTTCGCCATCAAGGCACGCGTCCAGCTGCTGCGCGACCTCGGTTCCGCCGTAGCGCCTTTCAACGCCTTCCTCATCAGCCAGGGCCTGGAAACCTTGAGCCTGCGCGTGGAACGGCACGTCGACAATGCCAAGGCGGTCGCCGAATTCCTCAGCGCACGAACGGAAGTCACGTCGGTGAGCTACGCGGGCCTGCCGTCCTCGCCCTGGTACGAGCGCGGTCGGGCGCTGCTGCCGCGCGGCACCGGGGCGGTGATCGGTTTCGAGCTCGCGGGCGGAGTAGACGCAGGCAAACGCTTCGTCGAGGCGCTGACCCTGCACAGCCACGTCGCCAACATCGGCGACGTGCGCTCCCTGGTGATCCACCCCGCCTCCACTACCCACTCCCAGCTCACCCCGGACGAGCAACTGGCGTCAGGGGTCACCCCCGGCCTGGTCCGGCTCGCCGTCGGCATCGAAGGCATCGACGACATCCTCGCCGACCTGCGGGCGGGCTTCGCCGCCATCGCCTAGAAGAACTGCCGGAATGACCCGTGACGTGCGTTGAACGCACGTCACGGGTCATTCCGGCAGTTCTTGTCAGGGCCCGATCAGGCCAAAGGCTGCGAGAAGCGCAGGTGGTTGCCCCACGGGTCCAGGAAGCCGCAGTCGCGCACGCCGTAGGGCTGATCGGTCACCGGCTGGTCCACCCGCAGGCCGGCCGCGCTGAGGCGGGCGAAGGTGGCCTCGGCGTCGTCGGTCCGGAAGATCAGCGTGCCCATCGAGCCGCTGTCCAGCCGGGCCCGGTTCGCCTTGGCGGCGTCCTCGTGCGGCGCCATGTCGGGCGACTCCAGCACAAACTCGATCGCGGGCTGGGACACCGGGCCCACCGTGAGCCACCGCATCGGGCCGAACGGAAGGTCCTGGCGCACCTCCAGCCCGAGGACGTCGCGGTAGAACTCGAGGGCCTGGTCCTGGTCGCCGACCAACACCGCGACATGGGTGAGGGAGAGGTCTTTGCCGTTGCTCATGTGTCTGCTCTTTCTCTGCGAACTCTGCGGGACATCACTATCGACGACGCCCCGCCCGGAAACTAATCGCCGCGTGCGCCGCGTACCGGGCAAAACAGGGTTCCAGAACGACCCACGGAGTGCGCTGGACGCAACTCATGGGTCGTTCTGGAAGCCGTTAGCTCTGGGTGGCGAGCCATTCGTCGAAGGAGGTGGGAGCGATGTGGGCGCCTGCGCCGGGAAGCAGGACAGACCCGGCCATGTCCTCGTTGAACAGGCCCGACCACGTGGGGACGAGTTTCACCGTGCGTCCGCGGGCTTCGTTCGTGCGCCGGGCCATGTCGACGAGATCCTGCGGGTCGGGACCGGCAACCTCGGGATGGCGGCCGCGCGGCTCGCCCGCCGCGACGCCCGCGAGCACGGCGGCCACGTCGGCCGGGGCCACCGGCTGCACCAGCAATGGTGCAATCTCGGACACGCCGTCGTGTTCGGTCCACTCCGCCACCATTGCCGCGAAGTCGTGGAACTGGGTCGCGGGCACGATCGTCCACGGCACCGCGCCCGCCTCCACCAGACGCTCCTGCTCGCGCTTCCCCGCGTAGTGCGCGTTGCCCTCGACCCGGTGCACGCCGACGATCGAGAGCAGAACGTGGTGCCGCACGCCCGCCCGCTGCTCGGCGGCCAGCAGATTGCCGGTGGCGGTCGCGAAATACGCCAACATCTCCGCTCGGTCCTGCACCGTCGCGTTGGTGGCGTCGACCACCGCGTCGACCCCGGCCAGCGCCTGGTCGAGACCCGCGCCGGACAGCAGGTCGACGCCGAGGGCGCGGCTCACACGCACAACGTTGTGACCGGCCCGCTCCAGCGCCGCGACAGTGAGGCTGCCGATGTTGCCGGTGGCGCCCGCTACTGCGATTCGCATAGATGTGCTCCTTCCGTGGCCGCGTCACCCTATCCGGCTGTGCCGCGGCTCGCAGGCCGCATGTCCAGAATGACCCGTGACGTGCGTCAGGCGCACGTCACGGGTCATTCTGGACAACCTCGGCGGGTAAGGGTGCGGAACCCGGGAGCGAGCGCGGCAGGCCGAACGACGGGAAGACGGTGTTCTCGAAGCGGGTCAAGGTCGAAATGCGGTGGCCCGCGAGACCGAGAACGAACACGCCGGTGCCGTGGCGGATGCCGTCGGCCGCGGCGACATAGGAACCGAACGCCGGTTGGCCGTTGGCGCGCGCGGGCACGAGCGTGTACCGGCGACCCGCGCGGAACAGACCGGAAAGGAACTGGCACACCAACTCTCGGCCCGAGTACTCCAGCGGCATCGGGGGCATCGATACGAAGACGTCGTCGGTCAACAGCGCCACGATCGCGCCGACGTCGCCGGATTCGTAGGCGCCGACGAACTTCGCCACGATCGCGTCTTCGGCGTACGAGTCCGGCGGTGGCGCCGGGTCGTCGTCGGTCCGCCACCGCCGCTGCAATCCGGCCCGGGCGCGCTTGAGGGCGCTGTTGACCGAATCCGCGGTGGCGTCGAGCATCTGGGCCACCTCACTGGTCCGGAAGCTCATGACGTCGCGCAGGACGAGGACGGCGAGTTGGCGCGGCGGCAGCGTCTGCAGGGCGGTCACGAAGGCCAGGGAGATCGATTCGGTCCGCTCGTAGCGCGCTTCCGGGCCGAGGGACGCGTCCATCACGCCCTCGAAGTGCGCGTCGGGATACGGCTCCAGCCAGACCACCTCGCCGAGGCTGGTCGGCTCGGGCGGCTCGACTCCGGGGATGTCCCACTGTTTGGCCTGCCGCCGACCTGCCGAGCGGCGGGCGTTGAGGCAGCGGTTGGTGGCGATCCGGTATAGCCACGTGCGGAGCGAGGCGCGGCCCTCGAAC
>JABFVX010000009.1 GCA_013362555.1 Mycobacteriaceae bacterium | reverse complement strand
GGCCGCGCCGCCCGGCGGGGCGAACACCACGGCCACCCGGCCGCCGTCGTTGTCCCTGAGCTCCCGCACCGCCGCGGCCGCGGATGCGGACGAGTCCGCCGCGATCGCGTCGGCCAGCGGACCAAGGGCGGCGGCGACCGCCGTTTCGTAACCGGACTGCACGGTGACCAGGTCCGCCAGCGGGCCGAGCACGCCCGACTGCCCGCGTTCGACCAGCCACACGCCGCCGTCTTTGCCCAGGCCCATCGACAGCGCGTCGATGCGGGCCTGGAGCGAGGCGACCTTCTTGCCCGCGTCGCGTTCTTCGGCCCGCAACTGGTCCACCCGCTGCTCGGCGAGCGTCAGCGCGGCGGCGGCGTGCTCGTGCCGTGCGTCCAAGCCCTGCTCGCCCGCGTCGAGCTCGGCGAGTTGATCCTGCATGGCCTCAAATTCGGCCTGCGCCACCGTGCCGCGCTCGCGCGCTTCGCCGATCGCCACGGTCAGCCGGGCGACCTCGGCGTCGACCGACTGGGCGCGCATGCGCAGCGTCTCCACCTGGCCGGACAGCCGGGCCAAACCCTCGCGCCGGTCCGCGATGGCGCGCACGGCGGCCATGTGCGCCTGCTCGGCCGCGCGGGCGTACTGCTCGCGCTCGGCCAACTGGTCCTGCGCCGCCTCCAGCGCGCCTGCGGCGACCTCGACGGCCTCGAGCAGCTGCGCCTCCTCCACCTCTACCCGGGCGGCCTCGGCCTCCAGCCGGGCCGGGTCGCGGCCGGTGTCGACAATCGGGTCCGCGGTGAGGTGGCGGGCCCGCTCCTGCGCGATGCGAATAGTGGCGTTGACGCGCTCCGCGAGCGCTGACAGCTGGAACCACACCTGCCCCGCGGCCTCCGCGCTCGGCGTGACCTGCGCGATCTCGAACTCCTGCTGTGCCAGCGCGGCATTGGCTGCCTCCAGCTCGGCCTGGGTGAGGATCTGTTGCTCGCGGGCGAACGCCTCGCGGCTCTGTTGGCCCGCCAGCTCGTCGCGCCGGGTGACGAGATCGTCGGCCGCGACGCGCAGGCGCGCGTCGCGCAAGTCGGCCTGGACGGTGGCGGCGCGGCGGGCGACTTCGGCCTGTCGGCCGAGCGGCTTGAGCTGGCGGCGCAGCTCTGCGGTGAGATCGTTCAGCCGAGACAGATTGGCCTGCATCGAATCCAGTTTGCGCAGCGCCTTTTCCTTGCGCTTGCGGTGCTTCAGGACGCCCGCGGCCTCTTCGATGAACGCGCGCCGATCCTCCGGGCGCGACTCCAGGATCGCCGAGAGCTGGCCCTGCCCGACGATGACGTGCATCTCCCGGCCGATTCCCGAGTCGCTGAGCAGCTCCTGCACATCCATCAGGCGGCAGGTGCTGCCGTTGATCTCGTACTCGCCCGCGCCGTCGCGGAACATCCGCCGCGTGATGGACACTTCGGCGTAGTCGATGGGCAGCGCGCCGTCGGTGTTGTCGATGGTCAGCGTCACCTCGGCACGGCCCAGCGCGGCGCGCCCGGTGGTGCCCGCGAAGATGACGTCTTCCATCTTGCCGCCGCGCAGCGCCTTCGCGCCTTGTTCGCCCATCACCCACGTCAAGGCGTCGAGGATATTCGACTTGCCCGACCCGTTCGGCCCGACCACACAGGTGATGCCGGGTTCGAACCGCAGCGTCGTAGCCGACGCGAACGACTTGAACCCTTTCAGCGTCAGGGACTTGAGATGCAAGTTACATACCCTTCCCGGTTCTGCCTGGACAACGCCTGTGATCAGCCTTCCCACACTAGCGGGTCCCGTTGCGGTCCCGCGCGTCCCGTACGCACGCCACCACTCGCGCCCCGCACCGCCGGGCCTCGCGAGCAGCGCCATTCGATACAGCACGTCACTCGTCAGTCCGGATGCAGTGGAGGGTCGTCGGCACGGCGCGTCCAGGGGCTGCCTGCGCGAGGCCTGGTCGCGCTGTGTCCGGGCGGGAGATCCAGCACGTCCACGAGGGTCGGGTCTTCGTCGACCGAGTGGTGCAGGTGCTGGAAATGGGCAGTGTCGACGTCACCGCCCGAGGCGCCGATCAACTGCCACACCCCGCCGGCCTCGTGTGCGACCAGCAGCACCGGTTCGTCGAGCTCGAAGACCTCGGCGGTCAAGACACATTTGGTGCCCATCAGCCAATGCCGCATCCACCGCGCCCGCCGGTCCCGTTCCAGGACGTGGTCCGCGACCCACC
The DNA here is from genome assembly GCA_013362555.1 of Mycobacteriaceae bacterium. GTDB lineage: Bacteria > Actinomycetota > Actinomycetes > Mycobacteriales > Mycobacteriaceae > JABFVX01. The sequence continues at coordinate 9,269 of JABFVX010000009.1, read as the reverse complement.
ACACGAACGGCAGATCCTCGTGGGCGCGGGCCTGCTCCGCCGTCAGGTCGGGTCCGCCCTGCGGCACGTCTTCGAAGGGCTCGTCCACCAGGGCGAAGGCGTAACTGTCTTCGTGTTCGACGACGGCGCAGTGAATAGTCGCCCCGCCGGGATTGCCCGCGCCGATGCCGATCGACATCCGCGCCTCGTGCGGACCGGTTCCGGTAACCCACCCGAAGGCGTAGGACGCCAACTCACCGTTCGGGCCGACGAACTCGCCGAAAGCCCGCCGATCCATGCCCGTCACTTCCGGAGTCGGCGCCTCGACGAAAGCGCCTTCGACTACCTCGATGTCCACCCGCCGAACCTAGCCGACCCGCCCGACACGGCGCCGTCCCCGACCCCCGATTACGACCCGCGCACCCGCTCGGGGCGGTTCAGATCCTCCAGAATGACCCATGACGTGCGCTGAGCGCACGTCATGGGTCATTCTGGAGGATCTGAACCGCGCTTCAGCGGGCAGCGGGCTTCACTGCGCGCGATTCCCAGCCGGCGAGCATGCGGAAGGCCAGCACAGCGCCCCAGGGGCCGATGACCCAGATCGGCCAGAAATAGGTGAACGCTCCGACGCTGAGCGAGATCGCGGCCCAGATGCCCAGGCACAACAGACCGACGCCGAGCCAGCTGCTCGCCTCGATGCGCTGCCAGACCGGGATGCGGCTGGGGGCGACCGGAGTGCGCCGCGCCGTGGCCGCGGGCAGGTCCGACAACACGACCACGAGATCCTCGCCGGTGGTCGCACTGTAGACGTGGGCGAGGCGGCGGTCGAACTCCACCAGGTCGATCCTGCCGTCCGCCAGGTGGCGACCCAGGAGATCCACCACCCGCTGCCGCTCGACGTCGGAAACACGAGTGCCGTTGACGATGTCCATTCCAAGTCCTCCGGATCACGTTCCACATTCCACTGTGGAATATCACGTTCGATGGTGTACCTTCCACAGTGGAATGTCAAGTGTCGGAGGACCGGAGGGAGGCAACGTGACCGATCGCCCGCTCAACTCCACGGCAGCGGCGCTGCTCGGCTTTCTGCACGAGGGGCCGATGTCCGGCTGGGACCTGCTCACTCACGCGCAGGAGCACATCGGCGGCTTCTGGACCCTGACCCAAAGTCAGGTGTACCGAGAGCTGGCGACCATGGACCGCCGCGGCCTGATCGCCAAGGGCGAGGTGGGCGCCCGCGACCGCACGCCCTACCACATCACCGACGCGGGCCGGAATGCCTTCGCGCAGTGGCTCAACCGCGGTCCCGGCACCGACACCATCCGGGTCCCGCTGTTGTTGACGTTGGCCTTCGCCGACCACCTCGACGCCGATCAGCTCGCCGCCATCGTCACCGCCGCCCGCGCCGAACACCAACAGACCCTGGCGTTGTACGAAGCGATCGAGGCCGAAGTCGGCTTCTCCCCCACACTGGATTTCGGCGTCAACTACGAACGCATGGTGGTGGCCTGGCTCGACCGCCTCTCGGAACCTCCGGAAAGCTAGAGGATCGCGGTGGCGACCACCAGGCCGAGGCCGAGGTGGGCGGCGGCGGTGACCAGCACCTTGACGTCGTAGCTGTCGGCGGTGAGCAGGGCGTCCATGTCGATGCCGAGCAGGGCCTCGATCAAGCGCACGGCGATCACCTGAGCCACGATGGCGACGAGGCCGTAGACCGCGGCGGAGATGAGGCCCTCCTCCAGCTTGCCGGAGGACGAGTAGATGGCCATCACGACGATGGCAGCCAAAGAGAGAAAACCGGTAGCCGACAGCGCCACCGCGTTCGGCTTGCCGGTGCCGACCAAGGTGCGCAGGTGGCCGGGAGTGGTGAGGTCGAGGGCGTAGAAGCCGACGACCATCAGCGCCAGTCCGAGCAGGGCATAGCAGAAGATCGCCCCGATGCCGTGGCCGAGGTCGCTCCAATACGTCGAATTCAGCGCAACTGTAGTCATCTGGTCTGGGTCTCCATTCGGCTCAAGGGAATCGAATCACTGCGGAATTCGGTGCGGAACGAATGCTGCGCCGTCATCGGTGATCAGCCCGGCGGTCTCGCGGATGCCGAGGCCCGCGGACGTGTCGCCGACCATCCAGGCGCCCAGCGCGGGCCGCATGCCGTCGAACTCGGGCAGCGGGTCGAGCAGCTGGTAGACGAATCCTTCGGCGCCGTAGACGCCGCCGGTTGCGGTGTCCATGCCCGCGCCGACGATGGTCATGTTCGCGCCCTCGCGGCCGAGCTTGGGCTTGCGGATGTACTCCGTGAGCTCGTGCGGGTCGTCGAGGTAGGCAGGCAGCAGGTTGGGGTGCCCGGGATGCATCTCCCACAGCACCGCCAGGATCGCCTTGTTGCTCAGCAGCGACTTCCACAGCGGCTCGACCCAGGTCGTCGCGGGCAGGCTCTCGGCGGCCCGCTTGCCGAACTCGTCGTCGAGCACCCACTCCCACGGGTACAGCTTGAAGATCGCCTCGATCGGCGCGTCGGCGAGATCGACGAAGCGCTTCAGTTCGACGTCCCAGCCGATCTCCTCGATGGCAAGCGCCACCGTGTCGAAGCCCGCCTCGGCGGCGGTCTCCTGGAGGTAGGCGGTCGTGATGTTGTCCTCGCCGCTGCCGTCCGCGCTGGACCACGTGAAATGCAGCTCGTGGCCGGACATTCCGGCTCTCAGCTCGCTCCACCGCTCAACCAGCTTCTCGTGCAGCGAGTTCCACTGATCGTCGTCCGGGTGGGTGTCGGTGAGCCAGTGCCACTGGATGATCGAGGCTTCCAGCAGCGAGGTGGGGGTATCGGCGTTGTACTCCAACAGCACCGGCGGACGGCGGCCGTCGTAGCGCAAGTCGAACCGGCCGTAGACGTAGGGATCGGAGCGTTTCCACGATTCCGCGATCGGGCCCCAACTCCATTCCGGCAGACCGAAATCCGCAAATCTTACAGTCAGGATGACGTGCTCGACCGCGGCCAGGCACATCGAGTGCAACAACTCGACGGTGGCCTCCAGCGACAGGATCTCGTCCATGTCGAAGGCGTAGTGCACCGACTCGTCCCAATAGGGGCGTTCGGCGCCGCGGGCGTCGCGGGCCGGGCTGCCGAAGGCGAGGCCCTGGCCTGCGATGGTGCTCTGCCATCCGGGCCTGGGGGTACCGCGTTCTCGTCGCATGAGTCCAGGTTCTTTCGGGTTCTGTCGAGTGTTAGGAGCCGCTGCCCGCGCTCTTGCTGCCGAAGCCGCCGCGCACGACGCTGCCGCTCTTGGTGTGCACCGTAGAGTGCTTGGGGGCGGTCATCGTACCGCCGGTAGGCGGATGCCCGATCGATCCGCTGCCGCCGTAGTAATAGTGGTACTGGTGGCCGCCGTGGATGAAGATCGGGTAAAGGCCGCCGCCGCCATAGGAATTGGTGCCGCCGAAGCGGCTGGGTTCGTCGCAGTAGTCGTCGTCGACGACCACCTGGTTGCCGGGGGCGACCTTCCAGCCGTTCTGCAGCGCGACCGGCGCGCCGTACTGGTCTATCCACTGCGAGCCGGACTGGTGCACTGTCAGCGGCAAGCCCGCGCTGTCGCGCATCAGCTGCCCGGAGGCGTTGGTCACCACCTGGTCTTTGCCCAGGTCCACGATGCAGCTCGCGGTCACGTTGGTCGGCTTGGTCGCGACCCGGTACGCCAGGTACCCGCCCGCCACCACCGCGGCCACCCCGGCTACCGCAATGGCGCCGCGCTTGCGCTTGCGTCTTTTCGCCGCGGCGGCCGCGGCAGCTTCCGCAGCCAGGCGCTCGGCTTCCTCGGCCTCGCGGCGGGCCTTGTCGCGGGCCCGCGCCTCGGCGACCGTCGGCTTGCGCTTGGGCGTCGCCCCCGGCTCCTGCACTGTCATCCGGCCGCGCCGCGGGGAGTCGTCGCCCGCTTCGTTCGGCGGCACATAGGGCGGAACCGGTCCGGTCGGCGGCACATAGGGCGGAACGGGCGCTTGGTCCGCGGGCTCCATCGGCGGCATGCCCGGCAGCGGCAGCGGCTGCTCCGGAGAATCCGGGAACACCGGCGGCATGCCCGGAATGGGCTGTGCAGGCTCACGCACGCCGGAGTCGGGGCCCTCCCCCGATTTCGGACGCGGCTGTTGCGGCTCGTCGGCCATGTCCTCTTACCGCTCCTCGAATCCCGACAGGCCGCCGCGCGCGGCGTCCCAGTTATCCACCACCACATCCACTCGCCCGGGCGTGGTGCCGGAGCGCAGTAGTTCCAGCAGTTTCGCACACGCCGGCCTCAGTCCCTCGGCAATCACGCAGACCCGGCCGCCCGTGCTGTTGGTCGCGTGCCCCACCAGACCGAGCTCCAGCGCCTGCGACCGCGTCCACCAGCGGAAACCCACTCCCTGTACGTGGCCGTGCACCCAGGCCGTCAACCGCACGGACTCGGCGGCGGCGGGCGCACTCACGCGTCCACGGAGAAGGTCAGCGTGACCTTGCTCCCCGCCTTCAGGGTGCGTCCCACGGTGCAAACGCGGTCCACCGCGCGCTGCACCCGCTGCAGCAGGCGCTCCCGGGCGGCCTCGTCCAGCTCGCTCAGGTCAAGCTCGAGCACCTCGTTCAGCTCGGGGTAGCGCTCGTTTTCCCGGTCCGCCGCGCCGGACACGCGGACGGTGGCGTCGAAGGAGTCGCCCAGGCGGGAGGCCAGCGTCATGTCCGAGGACAGGCCGGTGCACCCGGCGAGCGCGATCTTCAGCAGCTCGCCTGGGGTGAACACGCCGTCGACGCTGTCCGACCCGATCTGCACCTCGGCCCCTCGCGAGCTGCGTCCGACGTAGCGCCTGGTCCCGATGCGCTCCACCCACAGCTGCGTCTCCGGCTTGACGGCAGGCTGCTGTGCAGCGCCGGTCTGCGCATTCCCGTTCTGTTCGACCATCCCTCGATAGTGCCATCTCCGGAACGGCCCGCGGCTCCCAGCCGGGAGCCGCGGGGTTACTGGTGGAAGCGGTAGCCCATGCCCGCTTCGGTGAGCAGATGCTTGGGACGGGCGGGGTCGTCTTCGAGCTTGCGGCGCAGCTGAGCCAGATAAACCCGCAGGTAGTGGGTTTCATTGAGGTAGGCGGGGCCCCAGACTTCCTGCAGCAGCTCGGTGCGGCCCACCAGCTTGCCGCGGTGGCGCACCAGCATTTCGAGCATGCCCCACTCCGTGGGTGTGAGGTGCACCTCGACGCCTGCCTTGGTGACCTTCTTCGCCGCCAGGTCCACCGTGAACGAGTCGGTGACGACCACGGGGGCGTCGGCGTCGACCGTCGTGGCGCCGCGGCGGACGGCGGCACGCAGGCGAGCGAGGAACTCGTCCATCCCGAACGGCTTGGTGATGTAGTCGTCGGCGCCCGCGTCCAGGGCGTCGACCTTGTCCGCCGCGTCGGTGCGCGCGGACAGCACGATGACCGGCGCGTTCGACCAGCCGCGCAACCCGGCCAGCACCTCGACGCCGTCCATGTCCGGCAGGCCGAGGTCGAGCACCACGACGTCGGGCCGCCGCTCCGAGGCCGCGCGCAGCGCGCCCGAGCCGGTAGAGGCAGTGACGATCTCGTAGCCGCGCACCGACAGGTTGATCCGCAGCGCCCGCAGGATCTGGGGCTCGTCGTCCACGACCAACACGGTCACCGGACGGGCGCCGGTGCTCACGGGGTGTCTCCGTCCGCGGGCGCGGGCAGGTCCACGATCATCGTCAGTCCCCCGCCGGGCGTTCCCGTGGCCTCCACCGTGCCTCCCATCGCCTCGGTGAACCCGTGCACCACGGACAGCCCCAGCCCGACGCCGCTGGTGTTGTCGCGGTCGCCGAGCCGCTGGAACGGCTGGAAGAGTTCGACGTCACGGCCCTCCTCGATACCGGGACCCGCGTCGATCACTCGAACCGACACGCGTTCGCCCACCCGCGCGGCGTCCACCCGGACGATTGCCTCGCCCGCGTAGCGCAGCGCGTTGTCCACCAGATTCGCCACGACCCGCTCCAGCAGCGCCGCGTCGGTGCACGCCGACACCGTGCCGACGTCGACCTTGACCCTGTTCAAGTCGCGGTGCCGGTAGCCGCGCGGGCTCAGACCCACACTCACCAAGGCCCGGTGCACCACCTCGTCCAGATAGACCGTGCGCAGCTGCGGCGACACCACTCCGGCGGCGAGCCGGGAGGAGTCGAGCAGGTTTCCGACCAATGCCGTCAGCTGATCGGCGGATTCCTCGGTCGTGGCGAGCAATTCGGCGGTGTCCTCCGGCGAGAACTCTACATCGTCGCTGCGCAGACTGGAGACCGCCGCTTTCACCGCCGCCAGCGGAGTGCGCAGGTCGTGGCTCACTGCCGAGAGCAGCGCGCGCTGCAGCCGGTCCGCTTCCGACAGCGCGCGGGCTTTGCCCGCCTCCTCCGACAACTGCTGTTGGCGCACCAGCCCGACGGCCTGGTTGGCGAGCGCGTTGAGCACCCGCCGGTCGTACGCGGGCAGCTTGTGCCCCGACATGAGCAGGCAGTACTCCCCATCGCCGACTTCGACGACGACATCCGCCTCGCCGGGCGTCACCGGGGCGCCCTCCCCGAGGGAGAGGATCACTCCTTCGGCCTGGCCGACCAGACTCACCGACTGTTGGGCGTAGGTCTCCCGGGCCCGCTGCAGCAGCGCGGGCAGATCGGCGCCGCGCAGCACCGATCCCGCGAACAGCGCCAGCAGCTCCGCTTCGCGGGAAGCCTGTCTGGCCTGAGTGGCCAGCCGGGCGGCCGCGTCGACCAAGACGGCCACCGCGACCGCGACCACCAGCAGCAGCGCCACGGTGAGGAACCCGCCGGGATCGGCGAGGCTGAAATGCCCGGAGGGCTGGACGAAGTAGTAGTTCAACAGCACCCCGGACACCAGCGCCGACAGGATCGCGGGCCCGCGGCCGCCGAGCAGCGCCACCACCAGCACCGCGATGAAGAACAGCGAACTCTCCCCGGACAGGTCCAGGTACTGGTGCATGACCCCGAGAATCAGCGCGCACACCAGCCCGGGCACGGCGAAGGCGGCCAGCCAGGCCATGATGCGGCGCTGGGTGGGCGCGGGCCTGCGGCGCGGCCGGCCGCCGGCGTGGGCTTCCTCGTGCGTGACCATGTGGACGTCGATCGGGCCGGACTGCTGCACCACCGACGCGCCGATGCCCTCGTCGAGCACCCGCGCCCAGCGCGACCGGCGCGAGGTGCCGAGCACCAGCTGGGTGGCGTTCACCTGCCGGGCGAACTCCAGCAGCGTCGTCGGCACGTCGTCTCCGACGACGCTGTGCAGGCTGGCGCCCAGGCTGGCGGCCAGCCCCCGCACCTTGCCCATGTGCGGCGCGGCCACGCCGGCGAGTCCGTCGCCGCGCACAATGTGCAGCACCATGAGCTCCGCGCCCGAGCGCGACGCGATGCGGCGCGCGCGGCGCACCAGCGTCTCCGACTCCGGGCCGCCGGTCACCGCCACCACCACCCGCTCGCGCGCCTCCCAGGTGGCGGTGATCTTCTTCTCTTCGCGGTATTTCGACAGCGCCGCGTCGACTTGGTCCGCCAGCCACAAGAGCGCCAGTTCGCGCAGCGCCGTGAGGTTGCCCCGGCGGAAGTAGTTGCTCAGGGCGGCGTCGATCTTCTCCGCGGCGTACACATTGCCCATCGAAATCCGGCGTTGCAGCGCCTCGGGCGCCACGTCGACCAGTTCGATCTGGCCCGCGGCACGCACCACCGAGTCCGGCACGGTCTCGCGCTGCGTGACTCCGGTTATCTGGGCGACGACGTCGTTGAGGCTCTCCAGGTGCTGGATATTGACCGTCGACACCACGTCGATGCCCGCGGCGAGGATCTCGTGGATGTCCTGCCAGCGCTTGGAATTGCGGCTGCCCGGAGTGTTGGTGTGCGCCAGTTCGTCGACCAGCGCCAAGTCCGGCTTGCGGGCGACCACCGCCTCCACGTCGATCTCGGACCGGACGGTGCCTCGGTAGTCGAGCTGCTTCATCGGCAGCTGTTCGATTCCGACCAGCAGCTCCGCGGTCTGGGCGCGGCCGTGGGTCTCCACCAGGGCGGCCACGACGTCTTGGCCGCGTTCGAGCCTGCGCCGGGCCTCGCCGAGCATTGCGAAGGTCTTGCCCACTCCCGGCGCGGAGCCGAGGTAGATGCGCAACTCGCCGCGGGCGGATCCCGAAGGGTTCACCCTCGCATCTTCGCATCGGGCGGTTCGGGTGGGCTGGTCCACGCGAGAAGGTCGTCGAGGGCCCACGCGTTGACGACGCGGTCCGCGGGCACGCCTGCGGACTCGGCGCGGGCACAGCCGTACACCTGCCAGTCCAGCTGGCCCGGGGCGTGCGCGTCGGTGTCGATGGCGAAGAGGCAGTTCATCTCCAGCGCCAGGCTGATCAGCCTGCTCGGCGGATCGCGGCGCTCGGGACGCGAGTTGATCTCCACCGCGGTGTCGTAGCGGCGGCATGCCTCGAAGACGACCTCCGCGTCGAACGCCGATTCCGGCCGGGTGCCCCGCGCGCCTTCGACGAGCCGGCCCGTGCAGTGGCCGAGCACGTCGACGTGCGGGTTCGCCACGGCGTACACCATCCGTCGGGTCATCGTGGCGGCGTCGGCCCGCAGATTCGAGTGCACGCTGGCGACGACGATGTCGAGCTCGGCCAGGAGATCGTCTTCCTGGTCGAGACCGCCGTCGTCGAGTATGTCCACTTCGATCCCGGTCAGCACCCGAAACGGCGCCAACTCGGCGTTGAGCTGCGCGACGACGTCCAGCTGGCGTCGCAGCCGCTGCGCGGTGAGCCCATTGGCGACGGTCAGCCGGGGCGAGTGGTCGGTCAGGGCGCAGTAGGAGTGGCCCAGGCGCGCGGCGGTGCGCATCATCTCCTCGATGGGGCTGCCGCCGTCGGACCAGTTGGAGTGGGTGTGCAGGTCGCCGCGCAGCTGCGCTCGCAGCTCGGCGCCGCCGTCCACCAGCGCGGTGGTGGCTGCGGCGCGCAGGTCGGTCAGCAGCGTCGGCTCGACGTCGTCGTAGACCTGCTCGACGATGGCCGCCGTCTTCGGGCCGATCCCCGCCAACTCCGTCCAGGTGCGCTCCCGCCTGCGGCGCGCCCGCTCGCCCTCGGACAGCGCGGCGACCACCTCCGCCGCCCGCCGATACGCCCGCACCCGGTGCGTGTCGGCACGGGAGCGCTCCAGCAGATAGGCGATTTCATTCAACACCCGCGCCGGATCCGACCCCATCGATCAATTCTATCCGCCGCCGCGGACAGATCCTTTACACCCGGATCG
>JABFVX010000002.1 GCA_013362555.1 Mycobacteriaceae bacterium | reverse complement strand
CAGCGCGGCGAGCGGCGCGGCCAGCGCCGGGCGGCTGCGCAGCTGCTCGAGCGCGCGGGACTCGCGCTGCACCCAGCCGCGCAGGGCCGCGGCGGAGCGATGCCGCATCTGATCCACCTTCGCCTGTTCTTCCGCCGCGTCCGGCACTACGCGCTTCGCGGCGTCGGTCGGGGTGGCCGCGCGCAGATCGGCGACATAGTCGCACAGCGGGTTGTCGGGCTCGTGGCCGATGGCGCTCACCACCGGTGTGGCGCAGGCCGAAATCGCGCGGCACAGCTGCTCGTCGGAGAACGGCAGCAGGTCCTCGACGCTGCCGCCGCCGCGGGCGAGCACGATGACGTCCACGTCGGGGTGCTTGTCGAGCGCGCCGAGCGCGGTGCGGATCTGCGGGACGGCCGTCGGTCCCTGCACCGCGACGGTGTGCAGTTCGATGCGCACCGCGGGCCAGCGGCGGGTGGCGATGGACACCACGTCGCGTTCGGCCGCGCTCGCGCGGCCGGTGATGAGCCCGATGCTGTGCGGCAGGAACGGGATCGGCTTCTTGCGGCGCGGGTCGAACAGGCCCTCGCTCGCGAGCGCGGCCTTGAGCCGCTCGATGCGGGCGAGCAGCTCGCCGATGCCGACCATGCGAATCTCGTTGACCCGCAGCGAAATAGTGCCGCGTGCGGGGTAGTAGGCCAGTTTCCCGAACACGACCACCCGGCTGCCCTCGGTGAGCGGTGCGGGAGCGTCGCGAATCAGCGCCGGGTCGCACGTCACCGACAGCGACATGTCCGCCGCCGGGTCGCGCAGGACCAGGAACGCGGTGCGAGTGCCGGGGCGCACGTTGATCTGGGTGATCTGCCCCTCCACCCAGACGCTGCCGAGCCGGTCGATCCAGCCCGCGACCTTGGTCGCGATGGACCGCACCGGCCACGGCGTCTCCGGCGTCGCGCCCTGCGGGGCGGGCAGCGTCCGGCCCGTCGCGGGCAGACTCGACGCTTCGGTCACGGGGCCTTGGTGGTGGCGATGCGGTTGGTCAGCATGGTGACGAAGGGCGCGCGAGCCAAGTCCTGCTTCTCGTAGTCGAGCAGTTCGTCGAGCTCGTCGGTGTTGAGGTAGCGCAGCCGCGCGCGCAGCTGGGCCAGTGTCAGCGACGGGTAGTCGATGCGGGAGACGATCTCCGCCCGCTCGCCGTCCGAACTGTCCACGTCCACGTCCGCCTCCGGTGCCGGAGCCGCGCCGTTGGCGTGGAAGCCGTTGGACTCGGCCCGCGGCGCCGGGAACGGCCGCGGCTCGGGAATGGTCTCCACCTCGTCCTCGTCGAAGGTGGCCCACTCGGGCTGCTCGACGGCGCCGCCGATCAGCGGCTCCAGGGCCTCGTCGCCCTTGATGGCGAGACTGGTCACGAATTGCTGCGCGTGCATCGCTGTCTGCAGCACTTGGCTGACGGCGTTCATCGGCAGGTTCAGCATGGTCGTCGGCAGTTTCTGCGCCTCTTCGATGGCGAAGACGGCGGCCCCGACCGCGACACGAGCCAGGAAGGGAGGACGGATCATGCCACCAGCCTGCCCGATTCGGTGCGGTATTCCTAGTCCGGGGGTCCGGAACGGCCGGTGAGTTGTGCTCATTCCAGGCATTCGGCCCGCGGCTATACCATGGGGCCATGTCTTCGCCTGTGACGGTCAATGTCGGGATTGCGGCTTCCGGTGTGGTGGGCGGCGGTGACGGCCGCAAGCGGGTGCTGCTGGCCGAGCCGCGCGGCTACTGCGCGGGCGTCGACCGCGCCGTCGAGACCGTCGAGAAGACGCTGGAGAAGCACGGCGCGCCGATCTACGTGCGCAAAGAGATCGTGCACAACCGGCACGTGGTCGAGACGCTGACCGAGCGCGGCGTGATCTTCGTCGACGAGACCGACGCGGTGCCGGAGGGCTCCATCTGCGTGTTCTCGGCACACGGCGTCTCGCCCGCGGTGCGCCGGTCCGCGGTCGAGCGCAACCTGCACACCATCGACGCGACCTGTCCGCTGGTCACCAAGGTGCACCAGGAGGCCAAGCGCTTCGCCCGCGACGACTACGACATCCTGCTGATCGGCCACGAGGGCCACGAGGAGGTCGAGGGCACCGCAGGCGAGGCGCCCGAGCACGTCCAGCTGGTGGACGGCCCGGACTCGGTGGACTCGGTGACCGTGCGCGACGAGTCCAAGGTGATCTGGCTGTCGCAGACCACGCTCAGCGTGGACGAGACCATGGAGACGGTGCGGCGTCTGCGCGAGAAGTTCCCCACGCTGCAGGACCCGCCCAGCGACGACATCTGCTATGCCACGTCCAACCGCCAGACCGCCGTCAAGGCCATGGCAGCGGAGTGCGACCTGGTGATCGTGGTGGGTTCGCGCAACTCCTCGAACTCGGTGCGCCTGGTCGAGGTCGCCAAGACGGCGGGCGCGCGGGCGGCGCACCTGGTGGACTACGCCCGCGAGGTGGACCCGTCCTGGCTCGACGGCGTCACCACGGTAGGCCTGACCTCCGGCGCCTCGGTGCCCGACATCCTGGTCCGCGGCGTCATCGACCTGCTCGCGGAACACGGCTTCGCCGACGTGGTCCCGGTCACCACCGCCAACGAAACCCTCGTCTTCGCCCTGCCCCGCGAACTCCGCCAGGCCCGCGGCTAGCCACAGACCTCTCCAGAACGACCCATGAGTTGCGCCTGACGCAACTCATGGGTCGTTCTGGAAATCTCGAGATCTCCAGAACGACCCGTTAGGTGCGTTGGGCGCACGGCATGGGTCGTCCTGGAGATTGCGTCAGCGGTCGAAGCCGTCGCGGTAGCGCGGGGTGGGGTGCGAGGGGGCGTCCGGGCGGGGAGTGCCGTGTCTGCTGCCGCCGGTCGGGAAGCGGGGGTCGACCCGGGAGTTCGGGGTTTCGCGGCGGGAGCGGCCGGTCCACTGGGACTCGCCGCGGCTGCTCCGGTCGGAGGGCCAGTCGCGGTCTTCCGTGCCGCGGGAGCGGCGGGACCGGGACGGGTCGGCCGCGGCCATCGGGCCGGTGGCGGGGCGGGCGGACCGGGAGGCAGCGGGGACGTCGGACTGGGTCTGCAGCTCATTGGCTTTCGCGGTGATGCG